>LJUI01000027.1 GCA_001303705.1 candidate division TA06 bacterium SM23_40 | reverse complement strand
CTGCCGTCGGCGAGGGGCCGATCTCCGAGAGCTTCACCACCTTCGGCTCCAGACCCTTGTAATACTTCCACTCGGCAAGCGGCACAAGCTCATCATAGAAATCGTCGTGCGTGATCATCAGATAACGGCCGCGCTGCCGCACCCTCCCCTCCAGCACCACATCGGGATTGACGAGCAGCGAGCGATAGAGCCGCTCAAATGCCGCAGAGTAGCCCGTCTCGGGCGACGCCCGCCGCCATCCGGCATCGGGATCGGCCTCAGCATGGCGCACCCGGATCACCAGCCGCCGGCAGACGCGCAGCTCCCCGCTCACCGGGTTGGTCTGGGCGAGCGCGCAGACAACCGGCGCAACACGCACATCCCGCCATACACCGACCGCACGCTCCTGCACCAGCTCCTCGGGGAACCACCCATCGGTCCGATACAGGGCCTCATCGCGCCAGAACGGCTCCACCCACCCCGCAGCGGCATCACGGTCAGGGGGACGGAGGAACGGCACCACCGTATATCCTTCGTAGGTCTCATACTCGGCTTCAACGAGCTCGATCTCGACCCCGCGCCCCCAGGGCACGCCGACAAGCCCCAGGGCACGCCGACAAGCTCTGCCAGCGCCGGCACGGCGGGCCGCCCCTCTTCGGTCAGGCGCCCTGCCCCGGGAACCGTGAGCAGCTGATAGTGTTCGCCACTCACGTCCAGATCCTCAATCCATACACCTCCTACTGTTACCTCGATGAGGGTCTCCTCCCTCCCCCCCTCCAGCAACTCAACATTCACACCTTCCTTAACTAGACCTCGATTGAGAGGTATCCAGTTTCTGCTCTGTCCAGCGCCTGCGCTCGCGCATATCCCGACGCACAACAGCAACAGGACCGAGACTGATAGCCACTTCTTCCCGCTCTGCATCTCTCGCCTCCTTAGAAGAGGTTCCTATGCAACGAAAGACCGCGGCCCCGAACGCACGCACGGGCTCATCCTGCCCGGCGATCAACGCATCGGGGCCACACTAGCTGTAACCTGAAAACATCATCCATCCTCCCCACAACATGCCATTTCACAACGTAGTAGGGTATCACTCTTTGCCCGGTTTGTCAAGGCAAATCTCCACCCCCCTAAGGTCACGTCCCTGCTCCCCGTTCAGCAAAACGAAGATCTCCGACTCCTGGCCGGAAAGGGGCGCCCTCAAACCCGCTGGTCTGCCCGCCCGCCCACTCACCCCCTCCCTCTCTCGGCAGCCCAACACGCGGACACAGATGACCGTTTTCGCGACGTCTCCATATCCCGGGAGTTCCCTAGCGGGGCCGATTTCCGAGCCTTTTTCGAGCAGATCCCCTGCCAAATACCGTCACGTGTGACATGTAGCGCTCGCTGTGAGACTGTCTTGCTAGAACTACCTTCGCGCGCTGGTTTTCTGACCTCTTCCTCCGGCATCGACTCCTCAGTAATGCTCACCCATTGGCGGTGGACGGCGGCGAATCGCCGGCCAGGTGGAACTCATCGTCCTGCGCTCCTCTGCGAATGGAGCTCAATCAGCCGCCTCGAGACTGCGGCATCAGGATATCCCAGAACCCAGAGAAAATAGCTGCTGCTGAATCTCAACGTGAGGAGCTTCGTCATGCCAGTCCCTGTGAAGAAGATATAGTGAGAATCCTCCCACGGCAGAAGCGGCTCAAAGCCGTCTGGCTTCTTTGATAGCAGGACCACCACCGAGGGGTCCTGAGACGAAATCGCTCCCGGCGAACGGTCTCCGGTTCTCGCAATATGGGGATTATTCAGGCCGTAGGAATCGAACGTCTCCCACTTCGAGTAGTACGGGACAGCGCCTGCGTCACCGATGACCAGCAACTCATTCCCATCACCATCTAGTTCACTCAATGTCTTCCCCAGCCTGATATGTGCCTGCTCGAGGCCCCCAGCATATGCCCGGTACCCCTGTATCATACCCCGGGCATTGTCCGTCACAATGACTGACCAGAGTATCAGCACGAATACGTACGCTACTCTACTCTGCGTCCGTCCGATCGTGCGCTCTATGAAATCCAATAGAACTACCGCTCCGATCCCTGCCAGAGCAGCAAAAAGAGGGAACGTGGGGAAGAGAAATCTGTGACCGTACCCCATGATATGCGACGGGAAGAGGAAAAAGGCCAGCAAGACAAGGCAAGGAATGCCAGCTATCAGGAAACGCTTCGGGAATCTCAGACATGCTAGCAAGAGGAACGTACCCAGAGGAACCGAAACGAGCTTGACAAACGACAGAACGGGCAGTAGCCCGTTCAGTACACCCTCATCCTTTACCTTGAGATAGAACGGCAGGGGGAAGAGGCAACCGTAGTACATCCACCGCCAGAGGAAATAGAGCACCCCGGGGAGTATGTATAACAACAGCACATACCGGATGAAGGGAACACGCCTCCCTTTCGGCAGAAGGAAGAGATTACCTATGATCAACGAAAGTGCTGCCAGATTGCCTTCCGGTCTCGTGAGGCCCATGAGGAGAGCCGCGAGGGCCACCCATATCGATCCGGAGGTCCTGTCATAGAACACGAGAAATGTTGCTGACACGAAAAACATGCTGAACAACATGGTATCCATACCCGCCACCGAATGCAGCGCTGTGAACGGGAAGAAGGCCAGGCAGAATATGGCCAGGGATGCTGCCAGGATCCTGGCACGGATATCAACAGATTGAAGAAAGGTGAACGCCAACAGGAAGGTTACAGCTAGTGTCACGAGTGAGCAGATGATGCCGATCACTTTCGCGGCCGGCACAGCATCTATACGTAACAGGTGAGGCACCGACATTAGGATCACATAGAGAAAGGAGGTGTACCCTTCGATACGGGGGAGCTGAGCGTTGTAGGTCGGCCCGATTCCTCGGGCGAGATTTTCCGAATATCGGAAGGTGATGAACGCATCGTCGACGGTAAACGGCCAGAATTGAGTGACCAGGAAGAAAAACCAGGCACCGGCGATGACAACCGACAAGAAGGACAGTTGCTTATCTAGTTTGTGCACTGTTCTGACCTGACCTGGACCGAACAGTTGCGCGTGGCGTGTTTGACTCCTTACGATGATTCCCATGGCGTCGCCAGGCTGAAACACGTCGATGAGTCCAGAAGGTAGCCGACGCCCGTTTCTCTAATTCGCGCCCAAGTATATATTTGCACACTGCCTCTGTCAAGGACCTGTGGCGGCGACACACAGAATTCTTCCCTTCAGACTGTCGGCGGCACGCGCATAACGTCCCCGCCGCACAACACGGGAGATCCGTACCTCCGTATCGATGGGAGCGGCCCGGCAGCTCGCCTCTATGGACTCTTTGAAGCCCCTATGACAGAGCCAGACGGACGTCGGGCCCCGCGTACAAGGAAAGGCCGAAACAAGGTTCCCACTGCGGCCCCATATCCAAGGCCAAACCTGCCTCCTGCACCCAGGTCTGCGGGAAACCCTGCCGGCCTTCTCCTTCCACTCTGTCTGCAGCTGGTGAGATCAGAGCGGCCCTCATGGGAGGTAACCTGAATCGGCGTCAAGAGGGGGGAGCCGCGAGGCACTCCGGCCACACGGAAGGCCTGATCGTAGAGGTAGGTCACTCTGCACGAACCAGATCGTCTTCCCCAAGCCGCATACTCGTGGGTTGTCGTTCACGGTTAGGTCGCGTGACCCCCCCTGCGGACGTCTGTCAGCCCCTGGCCCCCGAGAGCCCGCCACAGCCGCGTTCCTCTCCTTGTCCCACCCTGCCACAAACCAGCGAGGAGAGTATGTGCCCAGGACGAAGGATGTTGGTTGTCCCGCACCGTCTCTATCCCGGCTGGCCGTGGCTGCCTGTACGATAGCGGCTATGTTGTGCCGGGCGGCCCCCACCTGCGTCGGCCCATGAGCAGTGGACCTAGCCCTTAATCACTGCCGCTTGCTGGCCGACACTCATTTCCCAAGCAAGCTTCGTGCCATGAAGCAGGATCCCGATCCAATTCATTCCCAAATGATCGTTGGTCCAACCTGTTGCATGGAATGCGGTTATGGCATCAGTGATCCCGCGCGGTCTTTCGCACTATGGGGATTTACCTCTGCCTGCCTGCAGTCTTTCTCAGTTACTGATAATTGCCCGGGCAACGAGTCTGATGATAGCGATAAAGCCATTATCGCAAGAAGAGATAGGAGTATCGCGATCAGTGAGATGGTTTCCCGACTGATAGCGTCGGCGCACCACCCTCATATCCCGGCCGAGACCCCCATGGGCATCCCGCCCCAGATCCTCGAGCGCGTCCTGCCCCCGGACCCTTCCGGGCATCCCGCCCCAGACCCTCCGAGGCATCCTGCTTTCCGTACTGACACCTCACCGCGCCCCACGAGGCACCGCGCCGACAGAAGAAGAGTGCCGCACCGCGCAGGAATCGACGCACCGGGCACAAACATGTCGGAGGCCAGGGCCCCCAGGAGAGGAAGCCCCTGCCGCATCATCGTGGGAGTCGATTCGGAGGGGGTCGTCCGGGAATTAGGGGGGAATCATACCGGAGGGGAGTGTGCGGAGGGCTGCGATGACCAAGCCGCAAGCCGGGAACGTCTACATCCGAAAGGAACCTCTGCGCCCGGCAGCTCTGCCGAACAGGCCGAGCGCCTGCTCTCGCGCGAACCTCGTCATACGGGGGAATATCTTGCGTTCGGCGGAACCCTCGCCGTACGCGGAGAAGGTCTTGCGTTCGCCGGAAACCTCGTCGTAGGAGAACGATGTCTCGTATCTCGCGGGAACCTCGTCATGCGCGGAAATATCTTGCGTTCGGCGGAACCCCCAGAATACGCGGGGAATACCTTGTGTTCGGCGGGAACCTCGTCATAGGGGTAGGATGTCTCGTATCTCGCGGGAACCTCGCCATGCGGGGAAATATCTTGCGTTCGGCGGAACCCTCAGAATACGCGGGGAATGTCTTGTGTTCGGCGGGAACCTCGTCATGCGGGGAAATATCTTGCGTTCGGCGGAAGCCTCAGAATACGCGGGGAATACCTTGTGTTCGGCGGGAACCTCACACAATAAGCGGGGAACGTCTTCTGTTCAGCGGAAACCTCGTCATAAGGGGGGTACATATGCATCCGGCGGAAAACTCGCCGACTGGACTGAATGATCCACCGAGGTGGTCGGGGCGAGAGGATTTGAACCTCCGACCCCCTGCGCCCAAGGCAGGTGCGCTATCCGGACTGCGCTACGCCCCGAGATCCCAACAACCTGAGGAGAATCGGTATCGCCTTCTGCATGGCGGCACCGCGGTGGCTGAGCCGCATCTTCTCCTCCGGAGCCAGCTCGGCGAAGGTCCTGTCCAGGCTCGGCACTAAGAATATCGGATCGTAGCCAAAGCCTCCTTCACCACGAGGTTCCTCGGCGACAACTCCTTCGCACGAACCATCAACCACACATGCCTCTCCAGAGGGCAGTGCGATGGCAATGGCCGATCGAAATCGAGCTGCCCGTCCCGCTCGGGGAACCGCACGAAGCAGCTCGAGCACCTTAGCGATCTTCTCCTCATCGCTGGCGCCCTCCCCGGCAAACCGATTCGACATCACGCCGGGGAGCCCATCCAGTGCATCGACCTCAAGCCCGGAGTCATCCGCAAGTGCGACAAGCCCGGTCGAATTCGCCACACCGCGGGCCTTCTTGAGGGCATTCTCCTCAAACGATGCTCCGTCTTCTTCAACCTGCTCCGTCACGCCGATCTCGAGGAGCGAACAGACCTCGACCCCCGTACCCACGAGCATCGCGGCCAGTTCCCTGGCTTTGGCCGGGTTCCGGGTTGCCAGTACGACTCTACTCCGCGATTCCACAGAGACTCCAAAAACCGCCCGGTCACGGGGGGCCTCAAGACGCGCACAGCACTGCCTGGCGGGCAACACTTCACCTATCCAGCGTGCCCTCATGACGATCGCGCCGCAGCCCGTCTGAGTTCAGAGGATCGCGCCTAGTGAGTCGGCGTCACCATCGTTTCCACAACAAAGGCGTCGGAGAACCCCATCGCGCCGGCCTTGCCCCTCATCAGATCTGCCTCGGCCCTGGTCACGAAGTCACCGACACGCACCTTGAACAAGCCGCCGATTTCCTCGATGTAGACCGCCTCTCTGAACATCGTCTCCGCCTGTGCGGCGAGATTCTGGGCTCCCATGAACTTGCGGAACGCACCGATCTGGACGCGGTACCCATGAGTTTCCACTGCCGGCATCGGCGGAGGTTCTTCGAGAACGATCTCCTCTTCGAACTCCGGCTCTGGCTCGAAATAGATCTGCTCTTCGTAGATCGGTTCTTCTTCGTAGAACTCGATCAGTTCCGGCTCCTCGGTCACAGGAGGTGGCGGCGCCTTCCGCCCACATCCGGACCATATCGCCATTGTCGCGAAGAGGCCAAGTGCGACCAGGACAACTAGCGAAGAACGCATGGTATCGCTCCTCCTTCAGATTGAACGAGTGAGTGGTCATTCATCCGCCTCTAGCCCATCCAGGTACCAGGCCTCAAAGATGCCGAATCTGAGCATCCCCCCTTTCTGTCGTACTTGTGCCACGTCCAAGTTCGAGATCTCGCCAACACTGCCGACTCACCAGAGGTATCAAAAGACTCCTGCCCGGCCGCCGTCCCCCCCTCCCTCGCCCCACGCGCCAGATGACCTCCGATCACCCGGAGATCCTGTCGCTCAAAGATACTGCGTCATCTTCCGCCGCCGCAACTCCTCGACGATCTGCCTGACATCCTGCGCCCGCTCCCGGGGACAGACAAGAAGTGCATCCTCCGTATCAACAATGATTATATCATGTATCCCCACTGTTGCAATCAGTTTGTTGACAGATCCACGTATGAAGCTCCCCGTCGTGTCTATCCCAATATGCATGCCGTCGACGACATTCTCGTTCGGCCGCGGGCTCAGCACGTCTTGTACGGTCCGCCAGTGTCCCACATCCACCCAATCGAACGTCCCCGGGACCACGATCATCTGCCGTGTCTTCTCGAGGATACCGTAGTCGATCGAGATGGGTCTGATCTTCGCATACTCCAGCTTGATTTCACTCGACTCACGCTTTGTGCCGATGCTATTGTGTATCCGCCTCAATATCCGGTATGTGTGCGGCAGGTGCGCCGCGAAGAGATGCATCAGGTGATCTACCCTCCAGACAAATAGTGCCGGGTTCCACAGGTGTCGACCATCACGGATGAACCTCTTCGCACGGGCCGGCGAGGGCTTCTCCACGAAGCGACCGACCCGGTAGATCGGCATGCGATCGATCCGCCGGAGCTCCGATCCCAGCCTTATGTATCCGTATCCTGTCTCCGGATATGCCGGTTTGACCCCAATCAGTACCGTATGATCGGGGTAGTACCTGATCGCCTTCTCTGCGACCTTGATTGCCCGGAAGTAGGCCTGCCTGTTCCGCAGATAGGCATCCGAGTTTATCGTCACGATCACGGCATCCGGCTCACGCGCCGAGATTCGAACTGCTGCCAGGCCGATCGCTGCCGCAGTGTCCTTTCTCTCCGGCTCGACCGAGTAGTTCGCCCGGGGCACGGAGGGCAGCTGCTTCCTCACCTGCGAGAGATGATCCACCCCCACCGCGACCCAGATGTCATTGGGATCGAAGTAACCCTCGAGCCGGGAGTACGTCTTCTCGAGCAGCGTCTCGTGATCTGTGAACGGGGTGACCTGCTTCGGCGAAGAGACCCGCGACACCGGCCAGAGCCTCGTCCCTCCTCCCCCCGCCATTATTACCGCCTTCATTCCCATGCTGGTCGTCCTCCAGAGCCTCCGCCCTCGCGTTCGGAGCGCTCCGCGAGCCAGGACTTCAGTGCCGCAGCGTACAGGGGAATCATCAGCTCATGGTGCCCGATGATCATAATCCCCCGCCCGCCGGTCGGACGATTGAGGACGTTTTCCTGCGGCCGATAGTGTCGAATCATGTCGAAGTTGGCGGCTGTGAAGTCATCGACAGTGTGTCCGGTATTCCGCGCGAGTGATAGGGCCTTGATGAAGACCTCAGGAAGGACAACCGCCGAACCGACATTGAGGACAGCCCCTCGATGTAGTCCCGCTACAACATTGGCGAAAATCCGGAAATCGCGCAAGGTCGTTTGCCCGATCGCCGCCCCCTCCGCTTCCGGATGCTGGTGTACGATATCGGTCCCAATGGCCACATGGACTGTGACAGGTATCCCGAGCTCATAGGCTCCGGCGAGCAGACTCGCCTCCCCGTGCACAGCTTTCTGCTGCACGATCCACTTCCCGAGCGCCTCGCCAAGGCCCAGACCGGCGGCAGCACCACGGTTCGTCGCCTCATTGAATCGCTGCCCTGTCTCCTTCGCCATCCCGAACGAACCTTCCACTATCCCAGCTGCGACATCCTCTGAGGTCTTCCCCCACATCGCGATCTCGAAATCGTGAATCGCTCCCGCTCCGGTCAGCGCAAACGCAGTAACCGCCCCCCTCTTCGCCAGATCGAGGAGTACGGGCGACAGGCCACACTTCACGACGTGAGCACCGAGCAACATAAGTACGGTTCTCTTCCCGACGATGGCCTCTCCGACCTCACCGACGAGCCGACGAAACTCTGCGGCAGCCAACAGCGACGGGAGAGCATCGAAGAATCCGGAAATCGGCTCATCCGGAGCATAGCTCTTTGCGAAATCATCGACGGTGACCTTGCTCGCCCTCCCATCGATAGATATCCTATGGACTTGTGAAAGATCGATCTCTTCGTACCGAGAAGGCACCCTACCCTCCGAGCTCGATGTCCTCGAGCATAACCTGAACAGATCCGATGATCATGCGGCTTCGCATCATGATGGGAATCTTCCAGTAGTCATCGGTGACCCAGACTGTCAGATCCCCTTTTGGCTGGAGGATCCCCGTCACCCTGAGGACGGGCGAGATGACCAGGCAATTGAATGTGCCGACCGCATTCTCAATGCGTTCCCGTCGCAGCACCTTCACTGCGAGAGAATAGTTCTCCCTGTTGTAGTGACTGTCGACATTGATCACGTCCCCGACATCGAAATCGAGCATCCGCACGTGATAGAGCAGCGCGAGCACGTCTCGTGCGTCAGGAACCATCTCAACCATTTCATCGTCCGGGTACACCACCATGCCGGACTCACGGTCGAAGATTACTGTTTCATTGGCACGGAAGTGACCTTCTTCTATATGCTTCGTGAACTGGCGCGTATACAGGCTGTCTGTATCGGCATATGAGTGAATGATATCGTGGACCCTGAACAGAATAGAGTATGTAGGGTTGGAGACAGCCTCAGAGATGAAGTGATAGCACTCAATACTGTCTACGGGTACTGTCTCTCTCACCTCCAGAATCGCCTGACCAGCATTGATGAACCCATACCTGACCGAGTAGACCAGCTTCTCCCCGACAGAGAACGCCATCGGTCGTTCTCCTTGCGCCCGCACAACCCAACCGGGTAGGATGGCACCAAGGATAATGAAAATGACTAGTCGAGCGCGCAATCAATCTCCCCTTTGAGGCCGAGACTCATCCCAACGACGAACCAGAACAGCATCACGGTCTCTGCGTCGCACAGAGTGCATTCAAACAGGCCGTGGGTCATGAATCCCACGGACACACCGAGACATCCCAACGAAAGTGCCTTGAGGTAACTCTTGTCTGCCGCGATACGACGGTGCGCAGCAAATTGCTCGCGAACTAGAGTAAACAATACGCCGAGAAATATTGTCAAGCCAAAAATCCCCATCGTTACTGCCACTTGCACGAGATTATTGTGCAGGTGACCATGGATTTTCCTGACGCCAGGATTGGAATAGACGGCGTGCGTCTGCTGGAGATCGATCAGCCCGACGCCGGTCACGGGAAAGTCGTGAAGGATCATCAGGCTCGCCCTCCACATGGCGAGACGTTCCTTTACGCCCTCATACTCGAGGCGCACTCCCTGCATCAGTCGCTCACTCAATTCGTGCGGCAGGAGGAACCATGCGACGAGAACGATCAGCAACGCGCCGAGGAGGAATCTCCACCCTTTTACCCCTGCCATCGCCAGCACTCCCGCGCAAAAGCCGATCCACGCTCCGCGAGTCTTTGTGAGTATGAGGGCCAAGAGCATCACTCCGATAGACAGGAGGAGAAGGACTCTCTCCCATCCTCTCGTCCCGTAGAATGCCAGTGGGATCGCGAGACAACTCACCATCATGAGCAGTCCGCCCGCGGTTATCGGCATGGCCTGGGTAGCCATAAGACGAGCCTCGCCAGAGAAGGTGTAGGAGGCGATGCCATAGAGTGAGACAATCGCGGCGAACCCGATGACGATTCGGGCCAGTTCGCGAGCTCGCGAGGCCGATGCCATCTGATCCGCGATCACATAGACGATGGGAATCAGGAGGAGTTTCTTCATCCCTACAAGACTCTCAAGGGGCCTCTGTGACGTGAACGTGGATAGCACACCTGCCAGGAAGAAGAGCCCGATGACCCCGTTGAACGAACTCGTGGGAATCGGGAGGCGCCGTTCCTTCCAGGCTCTTACGGACCAAGCCGCGAGAGCAGAATAGTAGGCGATCTGGGTCGCAGTGATCGATATGGTCGCTGCTGCGGCAAACCCAGTTGTCCCCCAACGAATCACTCGGGCACAGCTCTCGCTCAGTCGATCTCGGCGGCTCATCATCGAACAGGCAGTTCGAGAGAAGGAAGCATCCATCCCCCCACCTCGATGGTATCTCTCCCGAGGAATGCCCCGGCGTAGTAGAGCTCCAGACCGTATGTACCGGGGCCCTCGCTGATCCTTATGTACGTGCCGTAGGCCGCATAGCCCTCGGGCACGTCAATCGTGTCGCGCAGGAACATCTCTTGTTCGTACAACCAGGCGTGTTCTATGGGGTAGGTGTCCGGCAGGGCGCTGCCAAACCAGTAGTTCGCCCAGAGGGTGTCTGGCTCAACGAGAGAGAGAATCAGTCTGGTCACCTGAGGCGGAGGAATGTATCCCGAACCTCTGGGGTCAAAGGGGTTATCCCATTCCCGTTTAGGACAGCCGATCAGGAGAACGAACGCTATGAGGAGCGACGTCACCAGTGTCCACCGTGGAAGATGCATTTTCGTCCCTCCGATTCCGCGCCTCACCATGAGACTCTTGATAGAACTCGGCCGCCGGCCGCCCCAGGATCGAACTGATAGTCGCCACCACTTCCTCCGGCCTGACCCGGTCCATGCAGTCGTAGTACGCGCAGTCTTGGCCCGTGCACGCATCGCAAGGGGGAACATCCGGCACAAACACCCGGTGGCCCTCACCCATCGGGCCCCACCGTTTCGGGCTGCAGGCGACGATAGGACAGAAGATGCTGACTGTCGCGGTGCCGACAGCCGAAGCCAGATGGAGCGGCCCGGTACTGTTCGTCACCACGAGCGCCGAGCCCTGGAGCAGAGCGGCAAACTGGCCGAGCGACGCCCCTCCCGCCAGGCTGTGCGCTCGCCCGCTGCCCGCCCCGGCCACCGATGTGACGAGTTGCGCCTCGTCCTGGCTACCTGTCACGGCGACCTGCACTCCGGGGCGGCCCGCGAGGTGCCGGACGAGCTCCCGGTAGTTCTCGGGAGACCAATCCCTTGCCGATCCTCCGCTCCCGGGATGGATGACGACGAGAAGGTCATCTCCGACCGACCAGCGTGCTGCCTGGCCACTCGCCCATCTCCTGTCCTCCTCACTGAGCACGATACTCGGGAGATGGGGAGACTGATCGGCTCCAAGCGTGCCGGCAAGCTCAAGGCAGTATTCTGACTCATGCCGTTCAGCTCTGCGCCGGTGATGCCATACTCTCCGGGTGAAGAAGAGGCTGTACAGGCGATAGCCGGTGCCTATCCGCTGCCTGATACCGGAGAGAAAGAAGAGCGCGGCCAGTCGCGTAGTAGGATGGAGCAGGAGGACAACATCGTAGCTCTCTCGCCGCACCCGGCGCAGAAGCTGTATGAACCCGCGGGGACCGCGATCGTCCCCTCGCATATCGTCGACGATGATGTGATCGATCGCCGGACTACGTTCGGCGAGTTCGCGCGTATCCGGACTCACCATTACATCGAGCCGAGCATCCGGGAATGCGGTGCGGATGGCCTGTATCGCCGGCAGGGACAGCACAAAGTCACCGATTCTGTCGGTTCTCACGACGAGTATATGCCGGGGCCCCACAACTCCAGAATCCTTTCTCGCAGGATCCTCTCTCATGCGATCACCTTCCGGCAGTCACTCCCCTCCACCTCCCTGAGCGTCTCGAGTGCGACCTCGAGGACGTCATCCACTGCCAGCTCTGTCATGCAAGAGTTCTCGTCACATACCGTGCGATTACATCCGAGACAGTCGAGCTCTTTCTTCCACACCACACGATGGCGCGGACCCCAGGGCCCCTGTAGTTCGTGATCAGTAGGACCAAAGATGCCCAACACACGAGTCCCCACGGCTGCTGCGATGTGCATGGGGCCAGAGTCATTTGCGACCACGAGCTGGCAGCATTCCATGATGGCACCGAGACTCTTCAGACCCACCTGCGGGATGATCCAGGCATCTTCCCTCATCCTTTGTGAGAGCTCTCTACCAGATTCCAGCTCACCGGGACCCCACAGAAGGACGATGGCATACCCACGCCTGGCAAGCTCATCACCGAGGATGGCAAACGACCGGAGCGGCCATCGTTTCGCCGCCCACCCGCCGCAGGGAGCCAGCCCCACAATCGGCGCCCCGCGCGGCAGCCCGGAGAGCCAGGTGCGCGCCTCTGTACGACTGTCGGTAGAAAGCGGAAACAGCGGATCACGAGTCACGATCTCGACCCCCAGGTGCTCCAGTGCACGCAGGTTGAATTCGACCTCATGCATGCGCGTGCCGTCCGTCGGCACGACACAGTTGTACATAGATCGGCGCACGCGGAAATCGAACCCCGTGCGGAGCCTGGCTCCTGTGGAGAACGCCATGAGAGCGCTCCTTGGATTGCCGAAGAGATCGATGACGCAGTCGAAACGCCTCGCCCTCAGTTCCATCAGGAACCGTATCTGCCGCAACATCGACGCCGCCGGCGACAGACGGCTGAGCTCTGCGCGGGCAAAGACGGCCACCTCGTCCAGGTAGGGGTTGCCGCTGAGGACCTCCCTCGATGCCTCCTCGGCGAGAAAGACGATGTGAGCGTCCGGCAGGCAGAGCCTGAGGTTCTCGGCTACGGGAGTCGCCAACAGGACGTCGCCTACACCCCGTAGCTTTATGATCAAGATCCTCGGCCGGTCTCCCAGCAGTTCCCTAAAAGTTCTTCCAGACATAGCCACCGCATCACCTGGACGGGACGCGCTGTTGATCGCTCCGGTTACGGGCCTCCAGCATCTCTATGCAGGTTCCGAATACTTCGTCCACTGTGATCGAATCGAGACATTCAGGTTCGTCGCAATCATGGCGATGGCAGGGCCGACAGTCGACCGCATGGATCAACAGACGGTGGCCGTCCTCTCGCCGATAGGGAAACCAGATCTGGGGCTCGGTCGGCCCCAGTATCCCGAGCGTCGGCGTTCCCACCGCCGGACCGATGTGCATCGGCCCGCCGTCGTTCGAGACGAGGAGATCACATGATGCGATGATCCCCGCCAGTTCTCTCACCGTTTGCCCGCGACAGACAGATTGATCGCCTCCGGCCATGCTCGCATAGGGTTCCGCATCCTCTGACTCGTGCGGGCCAAAAAAGGCGAACACGCGGGCCCTCACCTCCCGCACGAGGAGGCTGGCCAGCTCGACGAACCTCTCAAGCCGCCATCGCTTGGCCGGCCATTTCCCGCCCGGGAAGAACCCGATAATCGGAGACCCGTCCTCTATCCCCGCGTCGACAAACCCGCTGCCCCAGAGTCGATCACTGTCACTTAAGTAGATCCGCGTCCTCAGGCGGCCCGGTTCGATACCGAGCGTGCGGGCCGCCCTGAGATGGGTCTCTATTGCGGGGACCTCTCCGGCTGTCTCTATGGCCAGATTGTACAGCAGTCCCCGTGGCCCCCGACGGTACCCCATCCGCCATCTCGCGCCGGCGAGATATGTCAGAAGAGCGCTCCTCGGATTCGAAAACAGATCGACGACGATATCGAAGCGACGTCTCCGCAGTTGCTCGATGCACCTCCGCTGCCCTCCAAGCCCCTCCTGCCAGATTATGATCTCATCGAGATGGGGATTCCCTTCCAGTACAGCCGCACCATCGGCCTCCGTGAGATACGCGACGTAGCCTGCGGGATAGGCCTGACGGAAGGTCTCGATGGTGGGCGTCGTGAGGATCACATCGCCGAGATAGCGCAGACGGGTGAGCAGAACGCGCTCGATATCGCCAAGACGAGCCTGCCTCACCACAGCGCACCTCCCCTTACCGTCAGACTGTCACGGTTCTTCTTGAGCCGAAGTAAAGTGCGCGCCCCTCCGACAACCTCATCGACCGTTATGAGGCCCATGCACCGATGATCATCGCAGACCTTCTTTCCACACCCTCCTTCCCGACAGTCGACGTCCTTGATAATCGCCACATGTCCCTCTTCAGCTTCATACGGATGCCACTCGACTGCGTCTTCAGGACCGAAGATGCTGAGTGTGGGAGTTCCCACCCCCACTGCGAGGTGCTTGGGCCCGGAGTCGTTCCCCAGAAAGAGGCTACAGCGTTCAAGGATAGCGGCCAGATGACGGAGCTGACTAATCTGTACCGTTGTTGGCCTCGCGGCCATCCGGGATTCGACCTCGTTGAGAAGTTCTGTCTCCTCCGGTGCTCCCACGAGCAGAACGTGGACGCCAGCGTCTTGTGCCAGTATATCGGCCACAGAGGCGAATCGTGCCGCAGACCACTGCTTGGCGGGTGCGCTCGCTCCGGGGGCTATTGCGACACGCAGGGCACCGTCAACCAGGCCGCGCTCCTCGAGGAACCTGCGCGCCACCGCTCTGTCTTCAGTCGTCAGGAAGAGCTCGATGTTCGAGCCATCCGACTCGAGCCCCAGACTGCGGATGCAGTCGAGATCCCTCTCCACCGCAGCACGCCCCCTGGGAGGATGTGGCACATTCACGGTCGAGAAGAGGGCTCGGCCACTGCGGTTATCGACTACACGCTGAGTCACTGCGCTCAGGAACAGAATCCAGGCGCTGCGGGAGCTGGCGTGAGGATTGATACCCAGATCGAACCGCTCCTGCCTCAACTCCCGTATGAGTGCGAGCGTTCCGTAGAACGACCCTCCCCGATAGCCGATCAACCGATCGATATGCGGACTTGTCTCCAAGAGATCTGCCCACACCGATGGCACTACAACAACGATACGTGCCCGGGGGTGGGCGCGTCGGAGAGCACGGAGCATCGGCGTGAGGATCACGGTATCGCCCATCTGGCGAAGCTTCACCACCAGAATTCGTTCCATCGGAGCACCTATCATCCATCCGCCGCGGCAGCCGATCGCCCCACTCCTGGACCCCCTGACCCGGGTGTGACTCTCGGGACCGACGACCTGAGGGTAAAGAGCTTTGCATACTTCACGAAGACATAGAACGCCGAGAGATAGCTCAACATGAATCCATGCATGCCATCAAGAAACCCGCCTCTCAGCAGATACATTCGGAGGAAGAATGCAGGAGGCCGCAGCACTAAGTCTCTCAGACTCCCGCGGCGCCCCTCCGAACTGAGGTCCTGTGCAGCGAGCGTCGTGTATCGATTGAGCTTACGTAGGTAATGATAGATGGTCGGATCTGTGAAATGTTCGAGCTCATTATGTAGACACGCTATTGATCCATCGACCTCGACCGACTCGTGGACGAGTGCCCCGTCATAGACGACTCTCCCCTTGCGGAAGAGCCGGAGCACGTATCCGGGATACCAGCCGCAATGACGGATCTCCCGACCCAGGAAATAGGGAAGCCTCGCCATCCGGTACGCGGCGACCTCCGGATCGCGCGCAAGGACCTCGTCGCGGATCTCGCGGGCCAATGCTTCGGGCACACGCTCGTCAGCATCGAGGGATAGGATCCAATCCCCACTCGCCTGAGCGATCGCCCAGTTCTTCGTCCCCCCGTACCCCTCCCACTCATGATGATAAACCCGTGTGGCGAGTGGCGCAGCCAGTTCGGCGGTACGGTCAACCGTCCTATCATCGACGATAACGATAGTCTCATCGGCCCACGAGACACTCTGCAGACAGGTCTCGATATTCTTTTCCTCATCACGGGCAACGATGACCACCGAAATGGTCGCCATCACAACACCTCACCATAGATTGCCATCACCCGCTCAACCATAGAACCGAGGCTGAACTCCCTGGCCACCTTCTCCCGTGCGCGTTCCGCCAGAGCCTTTCGAACATCTGCTCTGGACAGCACCAGCGAGATACTCCTCGCCATCTCCTGCACATCTCCCGGAGAAAAGAGAAGTCCGTCTGTCTGATCTTCTACGATCTCCTCCACTCCCTCAGCTTTCGCGGCAATACAAGCGATCCCCGTCGCCATTGCCTCGGCAAGGGCCAGTCCGAAGGCCTCCGCGCGGGACGGAAAGACGAAGACGTCGAGCGCGCGAAGGAGCGAGGCCACATCGCTCACATGACCCGTGAAGACAACAGAACCCTGGAGGCCGAGATCACTAACTCTCTGCTCGAGGAATCTGCGAAACTGTCTCCCGGGAGTAGTATCTGCACCGGCCACGATAAAGTTCGTACGCGGGTGTTCCCTGTGGACGAGTGCTGCCGCCTCGATGAATTCCAACTGCCCTTTCCAGGGCTCGAGCCGACCGACTATGCCGACCGCGGAGACACCGTCCTCGATGCCCAGTCTTGCCCGCACCGCGTCGCCAACTCCATCCCCGGGTGTGAATCTCTCGACGTCGACACCGGGATATATGGTGACGACGTTCCCCGGAGCAATCGGGCAAGTATCGATGACGTTCCGCCTGATGACGTCTGAGATCGCGATGACCCGGGAAACGCGGCCATACAACCACCGATGGAGCGGATCTTTCTTCTTGACGTAGGAACCGATGGCCTTCGTCAGCACCACCGGGATGCCGAGCCCCAGAGTAGCTGGAATGATCGACCAGAGATCTTGGGACAGGTGACAGTGGATAAGATCGACAGACAGACGGCGGGCAGCTCCCCGCAGCCGGGAGACAGCACCTGAGGAAAGGTAGCGTCCGAGTTGTAGCGGGATGACAGGAAGCCCTCGAGCGACACATTCGGAGGCGATACGACCCTCCGGGTGAACAACACACCGAACGCCATCCGTTTTCGCACTGAGCTGCTCAGCCAAGGAGACCATCTGCATCTCCAGACCACCCCAGGCGGTCGAACCGCACACATGCAGCAGCTTCGGTTTCCGGCTGTACTCACCCATCGAAGTCGCCAGCCCGTATCGGTGGCGTCGGCTCGCCCCTCCTTTTACGCCACCGATACTCCCATACCTTCGCGTAGGTCACACCCTTATACATGCTCGATAGCACCGACACGAGAAACCCGTGGTACCCATCCTGATATCCCTTGCGCCGCACGAATGTCTTCCAGAAATGCACAAGCGCGCTCCCGATCATCTCGGCCCACCCCCCGCTATCCTTACCCAGCCCCGTGAGCCTGTTTGCCACTTCAAACGAAGTATAGACGTTGAACCTGTCGATATAGTCGAAGAGACTGGGAGCAGTGTGGTGGTCGATGTGGTTTTTGAGTGTGACGATCTTCCCACGTACTATCGCGCCCTCGTGGACTTCGACGTCATTGAAGACCACACCATCCTTTCGAAACAACTTGAGCTGGTAGTCAGGGTACCACCCGCACCCCCTGATCCACTTGCCGAGGAAGTAGTTGCGCCGCGATATGAGACATCCGCTCGCCTGTTCATCCGAGGCCACGAACCTCCGGATCTCCTCTGCCAGCGGTGGCGAGACGACCTCATCAGCATCGACCATGAGGACCCACTCTGAGTCGATATGCGAAAGGGCGATCCGGCGTTGTCTTACGTATCCCTCCCAGGGATTGCTGACGACCTTCGCCCCGTATTGGCGACAGATATCTGCAGTCCGATCGGTGCTCAACCCGTCGACCACCAGGATCTCATCCGCCCATTGCACGCCCTGGAGACACCTGGCGATCTGTTTCTCCTCATTCCGCACGATGAGAGCGGCCCCCACACGGCTCGCCATACATCATCCCCCGCACGTTCTGGCACTGAACCTTCTGACGATGATGTCAATGATATTGCGCGTGGCGTGGCATTTCCGATCGCCCACGATCGCAACCTCGCCCCCGTATGAGCGCACGGTCTCTCGCTCTGGCACCGATTCCGGCGTGTAGTCAGTGCCCTTCGCGTGTACAGCCGGCTGGATACGAGTGAGGACGTGATCGACCGTAGGTTCATCGAATATAATAACGTAGTTGACACACCCGAATGACGCCACGATCTCGGCTCGCTCATCGGCGGGCATAAGCGGACGTCCATCACCTTTCAGTGCCCTCACCGATCTGTCACCGTTGACGGCAACCAGAAGTAGGTCACCGGCAGCGCGCGCGCCCTCGAGATAGCGGATGTGGCCGACGTGAATGATGTCGAAGCAGCCGTTGGCAAGGACGAGCCGGCGTCCTTCGCTCCTCAGACGCCCTGCGATCCCGGCCATCTCCGGAATCGTCTTCACCTTCCTATTCCGTTCTCTCATCCCATCGCTCCGCCGCCTCAGTCGCAGCCAGGAGCTCCGCCGGAGAGAGCGTGGCGGCGCCACGTTTCATGACCACGATACCCCCGGCCAGATTGGCGAGGTATGCTGCCTCACGGAATGAACCGCCCGCCCCCAGCGAGAGTGCGGCGACTGCTGCGACCGTATCGCCCGCGCCCGTCACATCGGCGACCTCATCGCTGCCATATATCGGATAGTGCTCGACGTTCCCCGATGACTCGAACAGGGTGAGCCCGAGTCTGCCGCGCGTGACGATGAGCGCATCGAGCGCCAGTTCTTTCCGCAATGACTGCCCGCCACGCCGAAGATCATCGTCCCGGTCGACAGGGTGGCCGCACGCTTCCTCCATCTCTTCCTCATTGGGCGTCGCCAGCGTGGCCCCACGGAACGATCGAATATCATGTCGGGAATCGACACAGACGACCTTCCTGTGATGCACTGCGAGATCGAGTGCGCTGCGCCTCACCCTCTCTGCTAGGACTCCATGTCCGTAATCGGAGATTATGACCCCGTCTGCCTCGGGAAGCAGATGCTCCAGGCGGTCGCAAATCTCAGACTCGAGCTCTCTATCGATCTCCGGGGACTGGTCCCTGTCGATCCTGATGACCTGTTGCTTGGACGTGTGGTGGCCACCGGCCATGATCCGCGTCTTTCTCGTTGTCTCCGCTCCATCTCTCGTCAGAAGATAATCGGTGGAAATCCCGGCGTGCGTGAACCACTGTCGCACCTCATCCCCCACCCTGTCCTGACCGAGCACACCGACCAGCAGAGGGGTGCCCCCGAGAGAGCTGACATTCGCTGCCGCATTTCCCGCACCGCCGGGCCGCACATGCTCCGAATGAAATTTCAGCACGAGCACCGGTGCTTCGCGTGAGATTCGGGAGCTCGTGCCGGAAATGTATTCGTCAGCGATGATATCACCAACTATCAGTATCTTACGACCTGCGAAACGGCGCACGAGCGAGTCCATCGCACTTGTTTCCATGCTGCTCCTCGCCCAGATCCTTCACGATCCACTGGACTGCATCCCCCAGCCCACGGGCCACATAGTCCGCTCTCGCTCCGCCCTCATAGACTTCCTTGCCATAGCCGGTGAGGACGAGGACCGACTTGGCGCCCACCTGGCGTGCAAGTTCGAGATCACTGGTGCGATCTCCGACCACATACGATCGCCGCGGATCGATCCCCAGCTCGCGCTCAGCACGCCGCACCTGACCGGGTTCGGGCTTGCGACAATCGCATCCGTCTTCGGGGACATGGCTACACCAATAGATCGCGTCGAGATTGGCTCCCAGGCGCCCGAGAAGGCGCCTCAACTCAGCATTGACCTCCTCAACCGCCTCAGGTGGAAAGAATCCTCGACCGACCCCTGACTGGTTGCTGACGAGCACGACCTTGACGCCCAGCCGATTCAGCGTGCGTATGGCCTCACCAGCGTCAGGATACAGGGCCAGCCGCGTTCGGTCACTCAGATAGCCAACCTCTCGGTTGACGGTTCCATCGCGGTCGAGAAAGACCGCGATCCGGCCCAACTCATCGCGCCTCAACCTGGTCGCTCCCTGTTTGTGAAGACACCTTCCTCAAGCGTTCGTCTCGATGCCTCCAGAACGTCGCTCACCTGGATACGGTCGAGGCAATCATATGTCGCGTACGGACAGACTCTGGCAAAACAAGGAGCACAGTCTGCCCGGCCAGCGAGGACCGTGTGCCTCTCTCCGATGGGTCCCGTCCACGTAGGACTCGTCGACCCGAAGATGGCGACGACAGGAGTCCCCACAGCGGCGGCAACGTGCATCAGTCCCGAGTCGTTGGAGATGAACAGCTCACACCGCCTGATCAGCGCCGCCGCCTCATCGAGTGATGTCTTCCCGGTGAGGTCGATCACTGAGGCATCGCTCAGGCCATAGATACCGTTGAGCCCCGCATCTTCCATTCCCCCGAGCACGAGTACGCGCACGGAATACTCGCGGGCGAGCGTTCTCGCCACGCTGGCGAAGCGCTCACCTGGCCATCGCTTGGCCAGGCCGTAGCTTGCACCGGGAGCAAGGCCGACGAGTGGATCCGATTCACTGACTGAGTACCGACCGAGCCAGCGCCGTGCAGCATCATCAGCTCTGGATGTCACCTGGACTTCTGGCCTTCGACGCCGGTTATCGACACCAACAACCTCGAGCAATGCCTGATAGTGACTGATGAGATGGCGATTCCGGTAGTCGTGCGGCAGGGGAAGTGTCCGTGTCAGCAACCGGCTCCGGTACTGCGTAGCGTATCCGATCCGCTCTCCGGCGCCCGAAAGATATGTCATGAACGCCGACGAGAACGACAGCGGCAGCACGAACGCCATGTCAAACCCATCCTCCCGGAGACCGCGACCGAACCGCACAAGACCCCGAACCCCTCGATGTTGGAGAACTGGATCGAAAACCCGGACCCTCATCCCGTTGTATGAGGGAAGGAAGATGGGAGCGACGCGGCGGTGTGCTATGATTGTGATCTCAGCGTCGGACAGGGCCTCCCCGAGCGCTCCGAGAACGCTCGTCGAGAGCACCGCATCCCCGATCCAGTTGGGTACTCGCACCGCCACCCGCACGGCACGGGATCCTCGAGCAGCCTCGATTCTCTCCGGCAGTTTCGACAATCCGGTCCTCTCCATCATCTCCGATCCATATCTTCCGCGCTCTTCAGAGCCCGACGTCGCCGACGCCTCCTCTCCCCTCTTTCACTCTACCCCCGGATTGCCCTCCCACTCAGTGCGGTCGGCAGGCGCTCATCTCGGGGAGACGTGCAGGCTCGTAGGTCGATCCGATCAGACTGAGTGTCTTCTCGAAAACCTCCTGCGCCTCGATGCCTTCCATGCATTCGAACGTGCCAACCGGACATCGCTCCGATCCGTGCAGGCTGCAGGGACGGCATTCCAACGACCTCGAGACGATGATATCTCTCTCACCGAGAGGAGCGAACCCCAGTTCCGGCGTGGTCGCGCCGAAGATGGCGACAACAGGAGTCCCCACCCCCGTGGCAACGTGCATCGGCCCCGAATCATTCGTCACCAGCACGCGGCAGCGCGCAAGGACCGCTGCCAGTTCCCCGACCGTCGTTCTGCCGGCCGTCACGATCGCCCTCTTGCCCATCATACTCGCGACCTCGTCCGTCAACGCCCTCTC
>LJUI01000141.1 GCA_001303705.1 candidate division TA06 bacterium SM23_40 | reverse complement strand
TATGTCGTCGCTGGATACACCTTTTCGTTCGGCGCGGGGGTCGCCGATGTCTATCTGATCAAGACCGACGGGGCGGGCGACACGTTGTGGACGCGCACCTACGGCGGCAACGAATATGAGTATGCGAAGGCGCTCGATACGACGGGCGATGGTGGCTACGTCGTGGCCGGGCACACGGAGTCCTTCGGCGCAGGTAATGGCGATGTATATCTGGTCAAGACGGATTCTTCGGGCGACACGGTGTGGACACGGGCCTATGGCGGCCCAGAGATCGACTGGGCCGAATCAGTCGAGAGGACGGACGATGGTGGCTACGTGATCGCCGGGTCCACGGAGTCATTCGGTGCGGGTAATCCCGACGTGTATCTCATCAAGACGGATGCTGTGGGCGACACGTTGTGGACGCGGACCTACGGTGGCACAGGTTATGATCACGGCCGCTCGGTTGCGCAGACGGACGACGGGGGATATATCATCGCTGGACAGACCGGTTCCTTCGGCGCACCAGGGTACAACGTGTATCTTGTCAAGACGAATGGAGCGGGGGACACGTTGTGGACGCGGACCTACGGCGGCTCAGATTACGAGTATGGGTATTCGGTCGCGCAGACGGACGATGGGGGTTACATCATCGCTGGATACACTGAAACGTTCGCTGTCGGCGGGTGGGATGTGTATTTGATCAGGACGGACGAAGCGGGGGACACGGTGTGGACGCGGACCTTCGGGGGCTTGCAACATGATTACGGCCACTGGATAGAGGCAACCGAGGATCGTGGGTACATCATCGCCGGATCCACCGACTCATTCGGCGCGGGGAACGCCGATGTCTATCTGATCAAGACCGATGCAAACGGATATGTGCAGGTGAGCGGGGATCTTGATGAGATCCCTCGGCCTCGATATCTGTACCTTTCCCAGAACCATCCCAATCCGTTCGGGTCGAGCACAACGATATCCTATTCGCTCGCAGCCGCGGCACAGGTTAGGTTGGCCGTGTACGATATCCGCGGTGCTCGTGTGCGGGGACTGGTCTCCGGGACCGCACCCGCTGGTTCACATCAGGTGGCGTGGGATGGACGCGACGAGCGAGGGAGGGAGGTTGGCTCCGGCATCTACTTCTGCCGGCTGGAGGCGGGCGAGCGCAGCGAAACGAGACGAATGGTGTTGTTGCGGTAGCGCGAGACTACGACCTAGGGAAGGGTAGATCAGAGTTTCTGTGCGAGGGTAGCCGGAGCGCGACTTTCATCAGTGAAAGGTTTATCTGCGGATGTGCCTGGGGGGGCAGGAGAGACGAGTGTGTTGGGTGGCAAGACAGACGAGGATCCGCGAGGAAGTCTGATCGTGTTGCGCTGGCGGTGCGGTGGTAGTGCAGGTACAATAGGGGGAATGGAT
Organism: candidate division TA06 bacterium SM23_40; assembly: GCA_001303705.1. Classification (GTDB taxonomy): domain Bacteria; phylum LJUI01; class LJUI01; order SM1-40; family SM1-40; genus SM1-40. Next base: position 5,003 of record LJUI01000141.1, on the reverse strand, counting down.
GAGCCCTTCGTGTAGGGGGAGGAGACGGGCAACAGTAGTTCATCTTCTCAGGTTGACCATTGCATGGGCAAGGGGGAGAACGCCTGTCCGGGGCACGATCCTGCATCTCGCTGCGGTCCTGGTGGTCGGTGCAGCACTGCCCCTCGTGCTCGCGGCCGGCATTCTCGATGCCCAGGCGCAGGAGGCGCCGGCGCTCCGGATCGACGATCAGGTACCTGCGATTCGGTTCGACGGTGTCATAGCGGGAGACCCCGAGTCCGGTGTCGAGGCCCCCCTCCAATCCGAGGCGCGCGTCTGGGAGCAGTATGTCGGAAGAACGCTCCCCGCCGTGCTCATGCCCCTCGGCGATGCCGATCGCGCGGTCGGGGTCATGGACAAGGGGCAGCTCACCAATGTCACGTCAAACTTCGGGCTTCTCTCCAACTTCCACTACTTCGCTCCCGCCATGCACTGGCCCCTCTCAGCATCCGATGTCGAGCAGTACTGTTTCGGTCTGGGGTTGCTCGTCGCGACAGAGGACAATGTCATCGAGTCGTTCACCAGCCAGGCAGGGGCTGAGGGTGACTGGTCCCCGGTGGACGGGGCGCTCGGCATGTACCACTCGGGGATCGACACGGTCGCGGACGGGACGCCGCTCATGGCGACGAGCGACCGGCCGCTCTCCTGGCCGCTGGCGAACGGGGAGCGGTACTGGCCGGGCCCGTTCCGCATCGATCCCTCGACGGGCCTGGAGGTCGAAGGGGAGTTCAGCGCCGACCGCGACCTCTTCTGCGTGTACAACGATGCCGACAACGCGCTCGGCCCGCTCGGGTTCGAGGTGCGCCAGCTCGCATACAGCTACGGCCGGAGCTATGCGGAGGACTTCCTTTTCTTCGATTTCACGATCATCCGGACCGAGGGCACCGCGCTCGAGGATCTGTACATCGGGTACTTCGCTGATTTCCGCGTCGATTTCGACTTCCTCGACTACCTCGGTGGGTTCGACACCACGATCGACGGAGATACACTCCCCGACTTCTTCTATTATTGGGACGTGGGCGGGACACCGGATCCCCCCTGGACCTCGGTCGGGGTGATCGGACTGGGTGTGCTCGCCACGCCCGAGGATCGGGGGATCACCGATTTTCATTACTTCGATCACTCCTCGCCGCACACCACAGACGAGGCCATCTGGCCCATCTTCTCCAGCGACACCACCGATCCTGATATCGATCCCTCGCAGTACTTCCACGGGGGGAACGTACGGTTCGACGACCTGTCGCTCCTTCCCGACATATTCCCGGGGGGGAGAGCGATCGACTTCTTCCTCTCGACCGGACCGTGCACGCTCGCCGTGGGTGACACCGTCCGGTCCGCCATCGTCGTCGTCGCCGGCCAGGATACCGCCGATCTCTTCGCGAACCTGGCCATGGCCCAACAGATGTTCGAGAACGCGTACCAGGGCCCGGGCCCGCCGCCGTCGCCCGACCTCCACGCCGTGGCAGGCGACGGGAGCGTGACACTGTACTGGGATTCGTCTCCCGAGATGTCGCGGGATCAGCAGTCCGGGGAGTACGACTTCGAGGGCTATAAGCTGTACCGCAGCGGCGACCGGGGGACGAGCTGGGGAGATCCCGTGACCGATGCGGAGGGGAATCTGATCGGGTACGTGCCGATCGCGCAGTTCGATCTCGTGGACGGCATCTTCGGGGTCGATCCGGTGGTGAACCAATGGTTGGGAGATGAAACGGGGCTTCGCCATACGTTCATCGACTCCGACGTCATCAACGGAGTGGAGTACTGGTATTCGGTCACGTCGTACGACCAGGGCGATCCCGAGACATCGCTTCAGTCATTCGAGTCGTCGCGCGGCCGCTCGGAACAGGAGTTGAACACGGTTGCCGTCGTGCCGGGGGCCAGGGCGTCCAACTACATCGAGGGAGCGGCATCGGATCCGGAACTCTTCGGCGGGGAGTGTGACAGCTGGTTCGATGTTGAGGTGATCGACCCCGAGGCGCTGACCGGGCACAAGTATGAGGTGACGTTCATCGACACCGGCACCGTGGTCCTGCTCGATACTCTGGGACTGCCGGATACGCTCCGGGCAACGACGCTGACGCTCGTCGATATGACATCGGACGATACGCTCCTGGCGAACCAGGCCCTGACGGACAGCACGGGAGACAACATCCCGGTCACGCACGGGTTCAGGCTCGTTGCGGTCGATGCGGCGGCGGCCGTCGCCAACCTGGAATGGACGCACGTCGAGGGGACGCAGTCGACATTCGACTGGTTTGTCGAGGATCGCGAGCCGGGGCAGATGGTCGCCCCTGCGTACGTGGACGGGGCGAGAGATTTCCGGATCACGATCGATACCGATTCTGTCGGCGGTGGGGGCACCCTCGCCAGGATCGATGGCGTCTTCTACTATACGTCGATTCCCTGGGATACGATGCACATCTGGCTCCCCGTCGCGGGAGAGATGTTGCTCGAGGACGGAACGCCGGTGCCGGTCGATGAGATGTGGCTGCTCGACTACCGGTACGGGTGGGACCACGTGTGGTTCGGGCCGGCCGGCTGGGATCTCACTCCCGGAGGTGCCGGGTACAATCCTGATCCCACTTTCGGAGACTGGTTTCCCGACGAGCTCGGCCTGTACTCGTACACGGTCAACGGGGATGGGGACACCGTCGACGTGCAGGCGGTTCATGTCAGGACGCAGAACGGGCCGGTTACCGCGATTCCTCCCTCTGACGGCGATCAGTTCACGGCACAGGTCCGGAAGCTCTTCCGGAGCGATGTCAGCTATCAGTTCCGGACGACGGCCGGGAGATCGGTGGCGGGGGCGGGCGAACTCGATCGCATACGGGTCGTCCCCAATCCGTATGTGGTGGCGGCCCGGTATGAGGCGAGCAATCTGGAGCACCGGATCAAGTTCAATCATCTGCCGGACGAGTGCGACATCCACATCTACACGGTCTCCGGCGATGAGGTGAAACGGATTCACCACCGGAGCCGGGATGGATATATGTTCTGGGATCTCCGGTCGGAACACGGACTCGACATCGCGTACGGCCTCTATGTGTATGTGATCGAGACACCTGACGGGCGAACGAAGGTCGGGAAGTTCGCTATCATACGGTAGATCAGAGTGCCGGGGATCCGAATGCTGGGACGTCGGGAGGCGGCGGATCCCGATGGTAGAGCTCGGTGGTGGATCCCGGGGGGAGTCAGTGTAGCGAGCGGCGGATCCGGGTGGCGGATCCCGTCGCTGGACCGTGAACGAAGTCGGTATGCCGAGGGGCGGAGGATTGGATCGCCGTGGCCGGAGATGGTGCGGTTGATCAAAGCAAGTGGTCCTGATGGCGGCAAGACAGATCGTATCTAGGGAGCGATAGCCCCCTACATCTGCGGAGACCGTGAATCTGAAAGGCGACTTCATGCGAGGACCAACCAGGAGAGGAAGGAGAGTGTTCGCCGTCGGCGTGCGGCCGGAGCGCTGTGGCGTGGTAGTAGCGATTGTCGCGACCCTCGCCAGGGCGGCCCGCTGCCACCACGCTAGACTGGCGCGCCTGACCGGAACGGTACTCCTCGCTGCGGCCATCTTCTGGTCGGGGACGGCGTTCGGATTCGACAGAGCTGGCACCGCGGCAGCACAGTTCCTCAAGATCGGCGTCGGGGCAAGGGCCTGGGCAATGGGAGGAGCGTTCGCCGCCGTGGCCGATGATCCCACCGCGCTGTACTGGAATCCTGCCGGCGCTGTTCAGCTCACCGGATGGAACCTCGCAGGGCACCACGCCCTCTGGTTTGCGGATCTCTCTCATGACTACGTGGGGGTCGTTGCTCCGTTGGGGAGTTCCGGGTCCCTGGGGGGGTCAGCGACATTCCTCAGCACCGATGAGATCGAGATAACCACGGAGCTCGAGGAAGAGGGGACGGGCGAGTACTTCAGCGCACAGGATATCTGCGTTGGGGTGACGTATGCGCGCTGGCTCACCGACCGGTTTGCCGCCGGGGTGACAGGGAAATACATCCAGCAGAACCTCCACAATGAGTCGGCGTCAGCCGTCGCCATCGACGCCGGGACCTTCCTGCGAACCGGCTTGTTCCGCGCCCGGATCGGGATGTCGATGTCCAACTTCGGGGGGAGGATGCAGCGCGAGGGGAGGGATCTGAGCGTATCGAGCACGGTCGTAGTGGAAGACGACTCGCTCGACAGTCACCTCGAGACGGGGTCGTGGCCCCTGCCGCTCAATTTCCGGGTGGGGATCGCCGTCGACCTTATCGGCCCCCGGCCGTCGGTGATGGAGAGAGAGTCGAGCCGCCTCACTCTGGCCGTCGACGCCAACCATCCCAACGACAACGAAGAACGCGCGTCGATCGGCGCAGAGTACGTCTGGCAGGAGGTTGTCGCGCTCCGGGCAGGATATCGCATCAACTACGATGAGGAGTCATACACTCTCGGCGGCGGGATCCGGGTTCCCGTCGCCAATCGCTCCCTCCAGGTAGACTACGCCTTCGCGGAGTTCGGACGACTCGAAGACATCCACATTGTGACGCTCTCGGTCGGCATCTAGTGGCGGGAGGGTGGCTAGCCGGAGGAGCCGATGCAGCGCCTTGAGGATAGGCTGAGGGATGTGATCGTCGGGAGTGGGATGACGCTCTTCGCCGTCGCCGACGCTGCCGCTGCCGCCGAGTACGCGGAGCCGGACGGGAAGGAGCTGATCTCGCGGCTGCCGCATGCAATCTCTCTCGGGTTCCGTCTCTCCGACGCCGTGATCGAACCGATCGAGGACGGCCCCACCCTCCTCTATAAACACCACTACAAAACAGCTAACTGGCTGCTCGACCAGGCGGCGGCGCGCGTAGCCGCCGCTCTTCAGTCGGAGGGGTTCGGCGCTGCCGCGGTGCCGGCATCGCAGACGGTCGATTGGGAACGGCAGGTGGGGATGCTCTCGCATCGGGCGATTGCGCGGGCGGCCGGCCTCGGGTGGATCGGCCGCTCGACGCTTGTGGTGCATCCC
>LJUI01000140.1 GCA_001303705.1 candidate division TA06 bacterium SM23_40 | reverse complement strand
TCTCAGCCGCCTACCTTCAGAAGCTCGAGGCGGGAATGGTGAAGAATCCTTCGCCGCGTGTGCTACACCGGCTCGCCACTGTGCTCGATGTATCCTATGGAAAGCTTATGGAGCTCGCCGGGTACGTCGTCCCCGCCGCAGACCGCGCGACAGGCCGCACCACCCCCACGTTGGCTCAACAGGCTCTGCTCCCCCAGGATCTAACCGACGAAGAGTGGCGCGCAGTCGCGGCGTTCATTGCCTACCTCAGAGAACAGCGAAAGAAGACCTGAATTCGATCTCTTTCCCTTGTCTCGACCAGCGATTGCGCCAGCGATTGCGCGGCCGGCAGAGGCATCGGAACCGCGCGCAGTGCAGCCGGGGCAGGGGAATGAAACTGGCTCCGGAGGGGCACCCTGCACCTACCGATTCGGGAGCATTCGGTCAATTCCCCAACGACCGTGCCCGACAGCTTCCTGCCGATCGATCGGCTGGATCGCCCTGTCAGGAGCCGACCGGAAAGAGGCCGAGCAGAGTAGAAAGATATGCCCACAGATCCTGCAATCCACTGGTGGCGAAGAAAAGACCGACCATCAGGAGCGACCGCGCTGCGAGCGCCCGGGTCGAGGGCAACGGAAGATGCCTCTCACACACCCTTCTGAGGAATATGAGGTTCACCAGCCAGACTGTCGCAGCCAGCAAGCCCACCGACAAAAGCCACGCGGAAAGAAGTACCGGTCTGCTGACTACTATGGCTCCGGATATCCTGCCAGTGTGATCCAGAAAGCCAATGCCGCCGACGAAGACAATGCTGGCGAGGGTCTCGAGGATCACCACTCCGACCACAGAACGCAGGACTTCAGCCCTCCGTGCGTTGGCGAAACGCGAAAAGACGACCAGCTTGAGGCCGCCCTCGAGCAGGATCAACGGAACTCTGAGGACGAGCGCTACGAGAACTGAGCCGATGAATATCCCGGAAGCATCTCCCATCGTGGCCTCCTGTGTTCCCCGCCACTATCTACGCACTTAGCCCTGTCTGTCAATCCGGCACTACGTGCCTTGCTCCGCCTGCTTCCCTGGCGGTAGCTGCCTCCATGACTCTGCCAGATCCTCTCGATGACCCCAGTCCCGTGCTCACGTGTACACGTCACCAGACTGGTCACAAGAACGGAAATCGCTATCGCTCATCCTATTCAGGCAAGGTCGCACCGTCAACCCTGTTGACCAGGTGCCGTTCACATCCGCAGTCACTAACACCAGGAACGATGCGTGCCCATGAGCACATTCCTCACTACATATCTGGCTGTTCCCCAGAAATTCACGTTGCCCGATCCGCCTTTCTGCGGCCTCTCACGAACTCTATGCCGTAGCGCCAGACCCGCCAGATCCCCAGTATGCCGGACACCTCCACGCCCCGATTTCCTCGACTGATGGGAAGATAGAGTCCGGACCGGAGCCCATCCTCGGCGTGGGCTCAAGGTCGATAACGATAGAGTGTAACAGAATGACCTATCGAACTGGAACAGATAGCCGGGCTCGACAGACATCAGAGCTGCTCTCCGAGATCATACGGCCCCCTGTAACATCCAACGATTCAATGAATTAAAAGCTTCCTGCCCGCTCGGCGGCCGCTTCGGCACACGTCTTGCTCCACTACTCAGACAAACACCGAATGACGGTCCGCCGAGGAGCGGGGCGAGCCTGATCGGATCCGGCGAAGCCGATAGCAGACTCCCCGGTGGATAGAATAGCGGCTCTGACACATAGGAGGTTTACGATGCGTTCACTCAATAAGGCGAGTGTCTGGGCCATGATAGCGACGCTGATAGTGCTGGCCTTTTATGCTGGCTGCGGTCGCAACGATTTGCCGACGTCGCCGTCAACCCCCGCCGCGGGGACAGAACGGAATATCATTCCTGCCGGAGAGTTCCTGACAGACGGTCCTACAGCTAGGACCTCTGAGGATCGGACAGTCGTCGCAGAGAGCGGGAATGAGTGGGACCGCGACGGTGACAACGGGTCGCTGAATCTGATTCCGATCGGAGAGCTTCCACGCGCGGGGCACGGCAGAGAAGGCCCTGAGTTTCCGATTTTCGTCGAACAGATGATCCACAGGAACAAAGGGGGCGAGGTCGACAATGGACTGATGAGAGTGGTGATCCCTCCCCAAGCACTCCAGCACAGTATGTCCATCTCCATATTGAGAGATCCACGCTATGCCCTGGCCGACTTCGGTCCTGACGGCACGCAGTTCCTGAACAAGGTAGATCTCCGGTTCGGCGTCGAGCACCTCGATCTGGGTGGCCTGGCCCCCCAGGATCTGAACATCTATCGGTGGGATGAGGGAAATCGGACATGGAGAATAGTCGACTCGGAGTTTGATGTCGACAATCAAGAAGTGGTCGCGCAGATCGAACACTTCTCGCGCTACGCACTATCCGACTAGTTTGTCAATCGTCGGAATCCGATAGGAGGATCTCGTGAGACTGCTAGCAGCTCTAGTGTGTGGAGCCTGGGTTCTTGTGCTCGCTGGAAGCGCCCTGGCGACGACCTGGCCGGTGCCGAGCCCGCAGTGTCCCACCATCCAGGCAGGGATCGACTCGGCGGCTGCCGGGGACAGCGTACTCGTGGCCGACGGAACCTACACCGGCACGGCGAACCGCGATCTCGATTTCTCGGGCAAGGCGATCGTGGTGATGTCGGAGAACGGGCCCGGGGCAACGATCATCGACTGTGAAGGGTTGGGCCGCGGGTTCTTCTTCCATAGCGGGGAGGACGCAAGCTCGGTGCTCAAAGGCTTCACGATCACCAACGGAGCTGACGCCGACGGCGCCGGGATCCGATGCAACGGCTCCTCCCCGACCATCGAGGGCAACATAATCACGGCAAATGCGGCCACCAATCGCGGAGGCGGGATCTTCTGCCGGCTCGCCTGCTCTCCGATCCTCAGAGGGAACACGATCTCGGGGAATACGGCTATTGACGGCGGCGGCATCTACTGCCGTCAGGGGACCTCCCCGACCATCGACGGAAACACGATCTCAGGCAATACGGCCAGCGACGAGGGAGGCGGGATCTACAGCGATAACTCCACCCCGATCGTCGTCAACTCCATCCTCTGGGGCAATAGCGCCGCTACCGACCCGGAAATCCATCTCGCCTCGGGCTCGATCCAGGTCACCTACTCCGACATCCAGGGCGGCTGGGCCGGTGCGGGTAACATCGACGCCGATCCCCTCTTCGTCACCGGCCCGCTCGGGAACTACTACCTGAGCCAGATAGCCGCAGGCCAGCTCCAGGAGAGCCCGTGCGTGGACGCGGGCGATCCGGGCTCGCCGGTCCCCGAGGCGACCACGAGAACGGATGGGGCTCCCGACCTGTTCCCGGCGGATATGGGGTATCACTACCGCTGGAACCGTCCGCCTGACCTGGTCGATCAGGCAGATACGACAGTGGTCGAGAACCAGTATCTCACCTTCACCCTGGTGGCGACCGATCCCGACGGTGACAGCATCTCCTACTCATCTCCCGATTTGCCCGCCGGAGCTACGCTGAACTCGGCGACCGGAGTCTTCGAATGGACTCCGACATACGCCCAAGCGGGCTTGTACACGGCCAGAGTCATTGCCACCGATAATGGCCCTTCTGCTCTCGCTGACACGGAACAGGTCGATATCACTGTGACAGATATAGACGGTCCGCCGGACCTGATCGATCAGGCAGACACCACGGTCGCCGAGAATCAGTATCTCACCTTCACCCTGATGGCGACCGACCCTGACGGCGATACTATTTCCCTCTCATCCCCTGACCTCCCGACGGGAGCCATGCTGAACTCAGTGACCGGCGTCTTCGAGTGGACTCCAGCATATGATCAGGGAGGCAACCATCCCATCACCTTCCTCGCCACCGATAATGGCAGTCCGGCCCTCGCCGATACCGAGCAGACCGTCATTACCGTTGGCAACGTGAACCGACCACCGAGTCTATCCGATCAAGCCGACACGACAGTGGCCGAGAATGACCTCCTCACCTTCACTCTCGCGGCGAGCGATCCGGATGGCGACAGTCTCTCCTTCTCCTCCCCCGACCTCCCGACGGGAGCTACTCTGAACTCAGTGACCGGTGTCTTCGAGTGGACTCCAGCATATGATCAAGCGGGCGCCTATACGGTAACGTTCATTGCTACCGACGACGGGGTCCCGGCCCTGGCTGACACTACCCGGACTGACATCACTGTGACCGACGTTACCGAGGTCGCTGGCGAGGAAGACGAGCTCACCCTCCCGCTATCGCGGTACCTTGCACAAAATTATCCCAACCCCTTCAGTGCGACGACCACGATTACCTACGGACTCATCGCACCGACGCGAGTCACATTGAGCATCTACGACATCCGCGGGGCCCTTGTGCGCAGGCTGAAGGAAGAGACGGTTCCGGCCGGCCGACATCGCGTGACCTGGGATGGCCGCGACGAGCGAGGGCACAGAGTGGCGAGCGGTATGTACTTCTGTCGTCTCGAGGCAGGCGACTTCAGTGAGACGAGGCGTATGATCATTGTGCGATAGCAGAGCCTGACGGGTAGGCGCAGCATAGCAACCACACAGGCTCCGGAGCGGCAGGAGATCTCGGTCGCCTGCCGCATTCCGGAGCCCCTGCTATACGCTCGCACCCTGATCTCGATATGCTCCCTGACATCTCACAGTCCAGGGCCTCAGATTCCAGATACACCCCCTTTGCCGTCACTGCCCCTGCAATTGAACGGCTCACATCTCCGCTCGAGGCCTGAGTAACGCATTCAGCCGCGCACATCGCCGCACATATCTTGCCGTACCAGCGCTGCACTGCAGGTACCTCCTGGCCAAAAGCCTCTCGCGCCCGCGGAAGCCGCATCCACCGAGTGGGTGGATCTCCGGGAGAGACCATCTTGATCGGCCGTCTTCCGTTTATCGGTCCCACACACTGTCAGGCGAGCGTTTCATCGCCCTTGACTCTCTATTTCCTGCGGTGATACTATCGAAAGCGATTACAGGCTCGTCCGCGTCATCGTCACCCTGCTCGACTGGCGCTTATGTGGCTTGCTCGACCATGTCGGCTCATCAACCTATTGTCCCATGATCCGAGGTGCTCTTCATCAACACCGGAACTGGGCGAAGCCTCACCAGTCAGCTCGAACAAGGATCGAAGTCCGAGGGAAGTTCTCATCAGCCACCCATGCTGTTCGGAGAATTCATGTTTTCACCGGCCATCGCTGCGCTTTCGCTCCCCGACATCTGGACTCAACCGAGCAGGGATCCTCACACGATCGACCGGCATCTCCGGCCATCGCCCGAAGGAGGTATGTGAGAAATGCTGAGATTACTCAAACCGAGCAAGCGCGTAGGTCTCCCCCCAGGGACGCTCGTGCCAAGTCGAGAGGTGGCGGCAGAAGAAATAACGATTACCGTTATCGACTACGATGAAGGCCACGTTCAGGAGAAGCAAGTACAGACGGTCGAAGAGTGTTTTCCGTTCAGAGACCAACCAACTGTGACCTGGATTAATGTAAACGGAATCCACGACGTCGACATCATGGAAAAGCTGGGCGGACATTTCGGCCTGCATTCCCTCGTTCTCGAGGACATCATGCACATCGGACAGCGCCCGAAGGTCGAAGAGTTCGAGAACTACCTCTTCATCATCATCAGAATGCTGCGCTTCGACGAAGAGAACGACCAAGTAATCGCGGAGCAGGTCAGTCTCGTGCTCGGCGAAGGTTTTGTCATTTCGTTCCAGGAACGAGAAGGAGACGTTTTCGAACCCGTCAGACAGAGAATTCGTGAGGCGAAAGGCCGTATCAGAAGCAAGGGGTCCGATCATCTTGCCTACGCTTTGATGGATACTATTGTCGACAACTACTTCATCATCCTGGAGAAGCTTGGACAGAGGATAGAAGAAATCGAAGAGACATTGGTCGGTGACCCGACCCCCGAATCGCTCCAGGTTATTCATGGCCTGAGAACGGAAATGGTCTTCTTACGCCAGTCAGTCTGGCCTCTGAGAGAGGTCATCAGCAGTCTCGAGAGAGGGGAGTCGACGCTCGTCCACCAGACCACGCAGGTGTTCCTCAGAGATCTCTACGACCATACGATTCAGGTTATTGAAACGACCGAGTCGTTCCGCGAAATGATCGCGGCAATGCGCGACACCTATCTTTCCAGTATCAGCAACAGAATGAACGAGGTCATGAAGGTGTTGACGATCATCGCGACGATATTCATCCCTCTCACCTTCATTGCGGGTATCTATGGAATGAACTTCAGTTACATGCCCGAGTTGCACTGGCGCTGGGGCTACTTTCTCGCATTGTCCGCGATGGCCGTCGTCGCCGCTGTAATGAGATTCTACTTCAGGAGGAAGAAATGGCTGTAGGGAAGAAGATCTTCTCCATTTTCTTGAGGGCTGCGGGC
>LJUI01000026.1 GCA_001303705.1 candidate division TA06 bacterium SM23_40 | reverse complement strand
TCTCCCAATCCCGGTCCGATTCGTCGACCCTGGTGACGACAACAGCTGACGCACGTGCAATGCCGCCCGCCGGTTCGCGCAGATATCCGGCAGGGAAGAGCCGGCCGGTCCTGAGCCTTCTCGTCGCGTCGACCAGCACGAGGTCGACCTCCCGCCTCACTCCCAGACACTGAAACGCATCATCCAGGATAATGACCCGGCTCCCGAACCGGCTCACCGCGAGCGTGCCGACTCGCACCCTGTCGCGGCTCACAAGCACAGGAATATCGGGCAGGCGCTCCGCGAACAGGTACGCCTCATCCCCGACCTCCTCTGCGGAAACAAGAGGCCCGCCTCCCTCCGACACGAGGAGCCCCGCGGCCGCCTTCCTTCCGTAGCCCTGTGCAATGATCGCGACCGGGATGCCACGTTCACGTAGCCTCCGGGCGAGATAGATGACGAACGGCGTCTTCCCCGTCCCCCCGAGCGTGAGATTTCCGACGCTCATAACGACCGCATCGATGCGTCCAGCGCGAAGGAGGCCGCGCCGATGCATCCAGAGCCTGGCGCGCACGCACAGACCGTACACCCAGGACAGCAAAATAAGAAGGGCCAAGGGCAAGAGAGGGACGATGCCGTCCCTCTCCTCGCCGATGATCTTCTCCCACGCGCGGAATAGCCTCTTCTTCATCATGCTCGCGGAATCGTCCTCAACATGAGCTCACCATAGGATCAACGCCCTGTGCTCGCGCACTCTTCGCTCTGTTCCCGTGCGCTCCCCGGCCTGCCCGTTCACGGTTGGGGTCGGGCTGGTGCCGCGCATGCCATGCGGTGGTGCGGCGCATGCCGTACGCCGGTGCCGCGTATGCCGTGCTTCGGTGCCGCCTGTTCTGTGCGCCGGTGCACTGCCCGCGCCGTGCTCATGTGCCCTCGAGCCGTCCCCGGGCACTGCTTGCGCCCCATTCCTATTCCGCGGAATGGCACACGACCGGCAGCTCGATGTCCGGCCCACACCGGCATGCAACGCAAGGTGCTCGGTACCGTGTGATCGGGACCCGGGGTGGACCGCGATGGGTCCTAGATGATCGCCCGTTCAGCAAGCAGCTCGGCGACGCGGGCCGCTACACCCGATTCATTCTCGACGACGAGACGCGCGGCCGCTCCCCGCCTCCTGCGCTCCTCCTCATCGAGAAGGAGCCGCTCGCACATACGAGCAAGCTCGTCCGGCCCGGACACCTCCACGCCGCCCCCCACCTCCCTCAGCCGCCCGGCGCTCTCCCGGGAATTCGTCATGTACGGCCCGAACAGCACGGGCACTCCGTGGTATGCCGGCTCAAGGGGGTTATGTCCCCCGAACGGCAACAGGCTCCCCCCGACGAACGCCAGATCTGCCAGGCCATAGACTCTCGACAGCTCGCCGATAGTATCGAGCAGGAGAACCTGCTCCCCCCTGTGCCGTTCCCCCATGGAACGCCGCCGGAAACCGATTCCGCGACGCTTCAGAATTCGGGCAACCTCCCCGAACCGCTTTCGGTGCCTGGGGGCAATGACGACGTACAGGTCCGCCACACGGTCTGCGATCCGGGCGATCGCCGCGACCACGAGTTCTTCTTCCCCGTCCCGAGTTGAACCGGCCACGAGAAGACGGGACTTCTCCGGGATGCCGAGGACCGGGCGGCTCAGCTGGCCATCAGCTGCGGCGCCCTTCAGATCATACTTGAGGCTCCCGGTGATGACCACACGCGAAGGGCCAGCACCCAGGGAGATGACTCGCTGCGCATCGATCGACGTCTGGACGGCAAGGAGATCGAAGTACCCGAGAACGTGCCTCGTCAACCAGGAGATCCGGCGGTACAGATCAAAACTCGCACCGGAGATCCGCCCGTTCACCAGACAGACGGTCGCTCCCGCCCGCTTCGCCTCACGCACCAGACTGGGCCAGAGTTCAGTCTCTGCGATGAGCAGCGCCGATGGTCTCCAGAACTCCACCGCGTGCCGCGTGAGCCAGCGCAGATCGACTGGCAGAAGCGTGTGCCAGTCGGCAGACGGGATGAGATCGCGCGAGCGCTGCCGTCCCGTCTCAGTAACCGTCGTCACGAGGAGCGAGGCATCGGGGCGCAGCCTCCTCACTTCCGCTGCCAGGGGCGCCATAGCCGCCACTTCTCCGACAGATGCTGCGTGGAGCCAGATGACCGGACCGCGCCGGGACTCCCGCCCCGGCGAGCTCGGCCTCCCTCCCAGACGGGGCTTCCACTCCTCTGGTCGGAGAAAGAGCTGCCACGCCAGTCCCGGTGAGGCGAGGAGGAGCATTGCCGTGGAGGCCGCATCGTAGGCAGCCGCAGCCAGTTGTCCCCTACGATCCATCATTTCCCCCCGGCGTCGCGCCGTGAGCCCTCGTCTCCCGCGTCGGAGTCGGCGACGCAGCCTCGACGCCGTCTCCCGGCTGCCCGCCGGGCCCGAGTGCCGCCCTCAGTCGTCTTCCCGCACGGCTCCGGGAGAGCCTCTCGGCACGCGCTGTGAGTCCGCGCAGCGTCGACTCGGCCTCAATCCGCAGTCGCTCAAGAGCCTCGCGCGTGCAGTCTCTGGGAACGATAACCGGCTCGCCGTACACTATGACACAGCGACAGAAAGGCAACGGAATGACAAATCGATCCCAGCTCCTGAGTACAAGGCAGGGATGGGCGGCGACTCCTGCGGGGATGACCGCGAGCCCGGTCCGTTGGGCTATCGAGAGCACCCCAGTCTGGAACCGGAATCGCGGACCCCCCGGGCCGTCGGGAGTGACGGCGAGATCGTGGCCCCTGTGCCCTGCTCCTGCCATCCCGAAGAGAGCCTTTGCCCCACCCCGGGTCGTGGATCCCCTCACCGAACCAAAGCCCAGTCGCCGTATGACGCGGTCGATGTACTCGCCGTCGCGATGCTCGCTGATGAGGACGTGTATCCCGCGACGCCGATGGGTGTACGCGGGAACCATCATGCGCCCATGCCAGAAGGCATATATCACCCCCCCATCCCGGCGACCCCGCTCAACCTGATCTCTCTCGATCTCAATCAGGCGCCAGCTCCTCCCCGAGACCTGAATCACGCGGGCTACGACCCATGTCGCGACCGTCATTACCACCCGCTCCATCAATCGCGATGTACTGCTCATCCGGTGTCTCGATCCCTGAAGTACGCCACGCTATGTGCTCGACGGAGGTCAATCAGAGAGACGCGCCGGCACACACCACTATCCACTCTCGATCAGGTCCGCGACGATCTGTGCTGCGCGCCTCGATGCGCCGACAGGGCCCAGCCGCTGAACGACGGCATCCAGATCCTGCTCCACTGCTGAAAGCCTCTCCTCGCCATCCAGCATCTCCAGAGCCGCACGCACGATCTTCGAGCGCCTCGCCCCGAACTGCACGAACTCAGGGACGATCTCACGGCCTGCCAGGATATTGACCAGGCCGATATTGGGAACCTGGATCAGTTGTCTGCCGATCAGCCAGGAGAGAAACGAGATCTTGTACAGTATCAGCATGGGCGTGCCCAGAATCGCCGCCTCCAGCGTCGCGGTACCGGAAGCGACAAGAAGGAGATCGGCATTCTTCATTACCTCATAGGTGAGCCCTCTCACCACTTTCAGGGTGAGACGCTGGCCCCTTGCCCTCTCCTGGACGAACGACTGACAACCGCCGGGAGCGCATGCGACGACGAACTGCAGCCCGTCTCGTCTGCGGCTCATCTCCTCTGCCGAATCCAACATGACCGGCACGAGCCGACGCAGCTCCTGAGCTCTCGATCCGGGAAGAAGCCCGATGATCGGCTTCTCTGGATCGATTCCGAGCCGGGCTGCAAAGGTCCGGCGATCGAGCTTCGACTCCACCATGTCCAGCAACGGATGGCCCACGAACTCGACGTCGACACCGGCCCGACGGTACAGGTCGATCTCAAACGGAAACGTCACGACCATCTTGTCGACCGACGAGGCGATCCGCCGTATGCGCCACCCACCCCACGCCCAGATTTGCGGTCCGATGTAGTAGACAACGCGCACGCCTTCCCGTTTTGCGGCGTGCGCCAGTCTGAGATTGAACCCCGGGTAGTCGATCAGGACGAGGACGTGCGGCTTGAGCGTGGCGAGCGATTGGAGGATATCTTTCATAACCCGGTGAGCTGCCGGAATGTGGCGAAGCACTTCGATAAAACCGACGATCGCGAGCCGGTCCATCCGATGGAGGAGTCTCACGCCTGCTCGCTCCATCCGCTCGCCGCCGACCCCAAACAGCTCCACCCCCGGAATGATCCGGGCGATCTCCTCAGCCAGACTCGCCCCGTGCACGTCGCCGGAGATGTCCCCCGCTGCTATGGCGACTCTAACCTTGCTCACATCTCTCCCCTGGACCCCCCGATATGTACTCTCCCTTCTCACGCGGGATATGCCACTTGTCTCCATCCGTCGCGATCTTGTCGATCATCGCCTGCCGGCGATCCCTTATCACATCGACGATTCTGAGAGCAACCTCGAGCGCCCGCTTGCCGTCCCAGCCTGAGACGAGCGGCCTCTTCCCTTCTCTGATCGATTCGACAAACGAGATGAGTTCCATGCGTAGCGGCTCATCCGCCGCTACGTCGACATCCTCCTGTACGACCCTCGGGCCCGCCTCGTCTTGTACACGGCGGTACAGCTTCACCTTCTGAGCCACATAATCGACCGACATGTACGAATCGTGCTGGAATATCCTGATCTTTCGCAGCTTCTCGGCCGACACGCGACTGGCGGTGAGATTGGCAATACATCCTCCCTCGAATTCTATGCGGGCGTTAGCGATGTCCTCCAAAGGAGAGAGAACGGGAATGCCAATGGCATCGATCCCCACGACCGGTGACTCGACCATCCCCAGGACGATGTCCAGATCGTGAATCATCACGTCGAGGACGACAGAGACGTCCGTTCCGCGGTTACCGAACGGACTGAGCCGATGACATTCGATGAACAGAGGGCGGCTCACGCGGCCGACCATAGCCTGCACGGCCGGGTTGTATCGTTCCACATGGCCAACTTGAAGAACGAGGCCGCGGGACTGGGCCAGCCGGACAAGTTCCTCAGCCTCGGCAATCGTCTTCGTGATCGGCTTCTCTACAAGCACGTGTGCCCCCGCAAGCAGAGCCTCCCTGACGAGCGCGTGATGATCGACCGTGGGCACGGCCACGCTCACGGCATCCGCCGACTCGAGGAGTTCGGAGTGGTCGCTGTACGGCCTCACTCCCACCCGCTTCCCGACGGCAGATGCCCGCGACCAATCCAGATCGGAGACACCCACCAGCTCGACATCGGGCAGCGATGCATAGATGCGGGCATGCTCGCAGCCCAGATGGCCAACTCCGACAACGCCTACTCTAATCGGGTCCAACGCATTAGCCCTCCACCGATTGACACGACGATCTACTTCGTGATGCCGCGTTTAGAGCTCTCGACAAACTCGACGAGATGATCGATCTCAGGGATAGTAGGCAGATCTGCTTTGATCCGAGTCAGCGCCTGAGATGTATTGAGACCCGAGCGGAACAGAAACCGGAAAGCCTCCTTGAGTGTCGTTCTCACCCCTTCGGGGAAGCGATGTCGCCTCAGGCCCACCACGTTGATGCCCCGCATGGAGAGCGGATTCCCTACTGCCAATCCGTAGGGGACTACATCCTGGGTTATGCGCGATCCCCCTCCGATCATCGCATGACATCCGATCCTCACGAACTGATGGATCGGAATGAGCCCGCTCACCATAGCGTGCTCCTCGATCGTCACGTGCCCCGCCATGTTGACAGCATTGGCGATGATGACGTCGTCCCCCAGCGTGCAGTTGTGCGCCACATGGGAGTAAGCCATCAGTAAGATGCCATCCCCGAGGGTCGTGCTTTTCCCTTCGCCTGTGGCCCGATTGATCGTCACGTACTCACGGATGACATTCCGGTCACCAACAATGCAGTACGACTCCTCTCCGCGGTACTTGTAGTCCTGGGGTTCTGTCCCTATCACTGCACCGTGGCAGATCCGACAATCAGCCCCGATCTCTGTCCACCCCTCGATCAAGACGCCGCTCCCCACCTCGGTCCGTTCGCCGATGACCACATGCTCGCCGATGACGCTGCAGGGCCCGACCGACACCCCATCGCCCAGTCTTGCTCGTTGGTGGACAACTGCGCGCGGGTCGATGGCCAAGGGACTACTCCTTTCGGTCGACAACACTGGCCGTCAACTCAGCCTCGCACGCCACTTCCCCTTCCACATAGGCCTTGCCGGCCATGCGACAGATGCGGCCCTGAAACCTGAGCAACTCCAGTTCGAATCGCATCTGATCACCCGGAACGACCGGCCGCCTGAATTTCACTTTGTCGAGGCCGACGAAATAGACAAGTTTCTGGTCAGGTTCTTCGACAATATTGAGGAGGAGAAATCCCCCTACCTGAGCCATTGCCTCGACGATGAGCACGCCGGGCATGATCGGGTGGCCGGGAAAGTGGCCTACGAAGAACGGCTCGTTGACGGTGACATTCTTGATACCCACCACCCGCTTCTTGTCCATGC
Organism: candidate division TA06 bacterium SM23_40; assembly: GCA_001303705.1. Taxonomy (GTDB): domain Bacteria; phylum LJUI01; class LJUI01; order SM1-40; family SM1-40; genus SM1-40. The sequence continues at coordinate 41,816 of LJUI01000026.1, read as the reverse complement.
TGAGGATCCGATCGACCAGCAGGAACGGGTAGCGGTGCGGCATGATTCTCTGAATCGCTGCCGTGTCGAGAACCGGAGCATCACTCGCTTCTGCCGCCATCTTCATCTCCTTGACGAGATCAACGTGGGCTCTGTGACCCGACTTGAAGGCGATGATGTGTGCTCTGAGAGGCCGCCCCAGCAGGGCCAGGTCACCGATAAGATCGACGATCTTGTGCCGAACGAACTCATTCTCGAACCGGAGAGGTTCCTTATTCAGGATCCCTTGGTCCGTAACGACGACTGCGTTCTCAAGACTTCCTCCGCGGATGAGACCGCGACTGCGCAATGACTCGACCCAGCTGAAGAGGCAGAACGTCCTCGCCGGCGCGAGTTCGCGAAAGAACACATTGCGATCGACCGCAAGCGTGAGGAATTGTGGTGAAAGGGCTGGATGATCATAGTCGAGATAGACGCTCGCACGAAACTCCCGATGGGGGAGAACGACGATCTCGCTCTCTTCCGAGGAATGGAATATCGGCCGTCGAGGAGAGAAGTAGTGCCTCGCCGCATCCTGTTCGACGGTTCCACAAGGCTCCAGACAGGACGTGAAGGGAAGGGCGCTCCCATCCCCGACGGGAGGCTCGTTCCCCTCGATCTCTATGAGAACATTGTCGATCTCCAGTCCCCAGACCGCGGCGAGCAGGTGCTCTACCGTATGGATCCGGACACCATCCTCCTCGAGGGTCGTGCCGCGGGCCGTTTCCACAACCCTGTCGATCTCAGCCCGAATGAGCCGCGGGGGCGATCCGTCGGTCACGGCGAATACGATGCCCGAGTCCGGCGGGGCGGGCTTGAACGTGACCTTGCCCTGTTTCCCCGTGTGCAACCCTCGCCCGGCGACACTCGCCAGGGACGCGATCGTGCGCTGCCGTTCGCGCATCAGCCCTTCTCGCCCTGGTGCTCGCTCTCCAACTCTCCCAGCCTCTGCTCCAGCCGCTTGACACGCTTGAGCAGATCTGGGAGGTGCTGCATGCATGCGTACACTCTCGACGCCGCCTGGTGAGAACGAGCGGGGTATCCGGAGACGACCTCCCCCGGCGCCACAGATTTCGTCACACCCGCCTGCGCCCCGACGACCGCCCCATCACCTACCTTGATATGCCCCACCAGGCCCGCTTGCCCGGCGAGAATGACGCGCTTCCCTATCTCAGTGCTCCCTGAGATGCCGACCTGGGCGACGATGATCGATTCCTCGCCCACAGTCACATTGTGCCCGATCTGCACGAGATTGTCTATCTTTGTGCCGCGCCCGATCCTCGTTGCCCCCAGCGTGGCCCGGTCGATCGTCACTCCGGCCCCGACGTCCACATCATCCTCGACGATGACCGTTCCTATCTGGGGGATCCTCCGGTGGGACTGCCCCTCTTGAGCGTACCCGAAACCGTCGCTCCCGATCACGGCATGAGCATGTACGATAACACGGTCGCCGAGCGTTACGCCCTCTCGCACGACCGTCATCGGATGAATAACGCAGTCGTCTCCGATGCTCGCTCCTCTGCCGACGTATACAAGGGGAGAGATGATGGTGTTGGAGCCGATGCTGGCGCCGTCCTCGATCACCGCATAGGCTCCGACCGAGACATCCGCGCCGAGCGTTGCGCTCTGAGAGACGACCGCTGTGGAATCGACGACCCCCTTCGGCTCGGGCCTGGACCCGGCGAACACCTCGAGAACTTGCGCCAGCGCGAGATATGGCTGTGCCACGACAATGAGCGGCTTCGGCGCATCGGGGATCTCGCGCGCAACGATGATCGCAGAAGCACCTGTGGTATGGAGAAAGGACGCGTAGCGCGGATGACCGATGAATGTGATGTCTCCCTCGCCCGCGTCCTCTATGCCGGCGACACCGGTGATCTGGACGGACGCATCACCGATCAGCGTTCCCTCGGTGAGCTGCGCTATCTCCCCAAGATTCACTTTCATGAAGTCTTCTCAGAGCCGTACCTTCTCCAGAATGGAGCCGGTGAGAACGCTGACTGCCGACTCCAGCTCCTCCTCATTCGCTGCGGTGCCGCGGCCCTGCGCCAACTCCCGCCCCGTCATCACATCGTAGAGAACCGACTCTATCTCGATCTCGGAGGGAGTCACGCTGACCTCAGACAGGAGAATGACCTCTGCCCGTGCATCACGTCCCACGTCGAGAGCGACGGACAGCTCGATCTGCTCGTCAGTCCGCACGACCATATTCTCCGTCATCGCCCTCTGGAAGTCATCCCCCCGGACGAGTTCGAACAGGTTCGTCGCCACCAATGCGGCCTCGAGGAACTGAGTAATCTGTTCACCATATCCGAGCTCGCGCGCCATCTTGTCCGCCTCGTGGACATCGAAGACTGCCAGCTTCAACTTCTCGCCGGCGGCCAGCAGGGGCTCGAACTCACGATTGAGTTCCTCGATTACCTTGTCGGTTACGTCAAGCCCGGGGACGGCATAGACGACAAATCCATCGGCTATATCGAGAACCATCGTGTAGTGCTCGGCACTGGCGATCTTCTCGATCGCCACATTGATCCTCTCGATGATCGGCTGAGTGAGCTCGATGTTGCGCTGCTCAAGGAGCCCACCCGGCCCCCACACTCCCTGCACGTATTCCTGATATTCCCTTCGCTTGCGATCGATCTCGGTCTGCTTCGTCCTCTGGGACTCATCGCTGAGCATAAGGCGCTGGCTCTCGAGTTGAGCCTCCAGTTGCTCGATCTCGCCGAGCCTCGTACGCTCCTCTCCCTGCCACGAACGCAGTTCTTCATTCAGTTGTGTCTCTATGTCTGCCGTGCCCCGGTACTCAGTGAAGATGCGTCCAGAATCGATGTACCCGATCTTCACCTCTTCGCCGCCCAGGGCAGAGGCCAGCGCCACGATGGCCGAGGCAGTAACCAGGGTCTTCATCAGGGTACCCCACTGACGTGCGGTATCGATCGATCCATCCATGACTTCCTCTCCCCCAACGTCTGTGGCTGCTGCATGAACGCGCCGGCCCCCGTTCGGTCGACGGCGAGTGCGCCTATCACACCGACGCGTCAGTCGGGGCGTCCGTCAATCCGCCCCACCCATCTGCACGTGGAACTCCCACCGCGGCTTCGGCTTTCTGTCAAATCCGTACCCGAAGTCGAAACCGAGGACTCCCAGCATCGGGATCTCTATCCTGATTCCCGTTCCCGCCCCCCGTTTCCAGTCCTCGCTGCCGATGTCGCGCACATTCATCCAGGCATTGCCCGCGTCGGCGAAGAGCAGCCAGTACACCTTGTCCGTCAGCAGGAACTTGTGCTCCGCCGTGAACGTCATCATCGTCCGCCCCGCGATGTCCCGCGCCGGATGGAACGTGGGATCAGGGTAGCCGCGGATGCCGTAGTCGCCGGCCCCGCCGAGATAGAAGTACTCATAGCTCGGAACGCTCGATGCCGTCGAGTACCCGTCGACGATCCCGAACCTCCCGCGGAGCATGAGGACGAACTTCCAGAAGGTCGGCCAGTACGACCTTGCATCGAGCACATGTTTGTGGAAGTCGACCTGACCGCCGAGCGGACCTCCTGCCACCTCGATGGTGTAGGCGAGACGAGAGCCGCGGGTCGCATTGAAGACATAGTCCCGGCTGTCGCGAATCAGGGAGAAGATGGCGCTGCTCGTTCGCCGCTTCCCCTCCACAAACCATGCAGAGAGATCGCTCTTATCGATGTCCGGACCGAGTACGATCTCGACATCCTCGAGACGATACGTTCCATAGATCCGGGTGTAGTCGAGGCGCGGGATGGGGGCAGATGCCCGCACCGCGCCGCCGGTCCGCTTCTGATCGTAGTAGTCGCGGTATCGAGTCATGTGGAAGATGTCGAAGCCGGCTGAGATCGGCCGGTCGAACAACCATGGCTCCGTGAACCCGAACTCGTAGTTCTGTCTTCGCTTCCCCCATTCGGTTCGCAGATAGCCCCTCCGTGCGCGGCCGAACAGGTTCGGCTCAGAGAGCTCGAGATACCATGTGAGCGCATCGATCTCGCTGTAGGCGAACCCCCCACCCAGGTGACCGGTCTGCTTCTCCTCGACTTTGAAGATGAGATCCACATCACCTTCCTCGTTGGCAGTTCGATAATCCAGCATCACATTCTCGAAGAACCCGAGGTTCATGACCTTCTGTTGGCTACGGATGACCGATGATCGGCGGAATATCTCCCCGGGGAGGGCGACGAGCTCGCGACGGATCACCTTCTCCTTCGTGCGGCTGTTCCCCGCGATCACCAACTTCTGAATGCGGGCCGGACGTCCCTCTCTGATCCGGTAGAAGATATCGATCGCATCTCCCTGCGTCGACTCCTCCTGATCGATGCCCACATACAGGTAGCCCTCTTCCGTATATGCGGCGTACAGTGAGCCGAGCGTCTCGTTGACCTTCTCGACATTGTAGATGTCACCGGTACCGATCTTGAGCGCCGACCGGAGCACGTCATCGGCCAGCGCCTCATTCCCCACCCACTCGATACTCCCGACCCGATACTGCTGCCCCTCGTCGACAACAATGGTGATGGTCACCCATTCCCTCTGGTCATCGTAGCGGAAACGGTGCTCCGCAACCTTGCAGTCCACGTACCCATGTTTCCGATACAGGGCGACGATCTTGTCCAGATCCTCATCCAATTCCTCACGCTTGAAGGAGCCGGACCGGTACCACTCTTTCTCTCGGTTCGTCAGGTTCCGTTCGATCGCTTCATCCGAGAATACCTCGTTACCTTTGATGTCGATGTCACGGATCTTGACCTTCCTCCCCTCATCGATGTTCAGGGTGACGTGCACCCCACCCCTGTCATCTGGAAGACCGACCTCTTCGGTCACCGTCGTCAGGAGATAGCCCTTCTCCTCGTACAGCTTGAGGACAAGGCGCTTCCAGCGGAGGACCGTCTGCGGAGAGATCGTCTGCCCGGTCCGCGGTATCAACTCCTTCTCGATGTCACCCGATGAGACAGCGCGATTGCCCCTCAACTCCAACTGCGCGAGCGTAGGGTGTTCAAGTACGATGATTATCAGCCGCACTCCACCCCGCTCAGGCTCCGGCTCTGCCTCGACCTCCACATCCGAGAAGACTCTGAGAGAGTAGAGCCGACGGATCCCCTCCGCTATCGCGACCTGATCGACTCGATCGCCAACCTCGAGGCCGAAGTTGGATAGAACTGTACCTGTATCGAACCGTTGGTTCCCGCTCACCTCGACGGCCGTGATCACCGCAGCCAGTTCTTGTGCATGCGACCCGTAGGCCCCGAGGAGGCAGACCACACAGAGGAGAGCGGCCAGAGAGCAGTAACCTCGTCGCATCATCCTCACCTCGCAGCGCCGAATGTGGTTGCCGACACCAATGTCGTGCCCTCGTTTCCAAAGGGCAGAACATCCCTGAGGCAAAAAACTTGCGTCCCTCGTGAGACAGAATCCTACATGGGAAAAAATCGTGTGCCACGGTCGTCATTGACGACACGGCCGGAGCATCATCGTGAGGGTGAATATCAGACTGGAGCAGGTCGATGCGGAACGGTGCTCCACCCTCTCCTAGAATAGAGGCAAACCGTTGGAGGACGTCGTCCCACTGATCGCCATCGGTCGATCCTCGACAAACGCAAGCCGGTCCTCGCAACGCTCAACTTTGATGGTACACCCTTCAGTGAATCTGCCGCGGAGTAGCTCTTCCGACAGAGGATCCTCGATGAGCCGCTGGATCGCGCGCTTCAGAGGCCGGGCCCCAAACGTGGGATCGAACCCCTCATTCACCAGGAGCTCCTGAGCCTCTGGAGTGAGGACCAGCTTCATCTTCTTTTCTGCCAGTCGAGACCGCACATCGTCGAGGATGATCTCGACGATCTTGGCCATTTCCTCCTTACCGAGCGCCCGGAAGATGACGGTCTCGTCCACCCGGTTGAGGAATTCGGGATTGAATACTTTCTTGAGCTCGGTCGTCAGAGTATCCTTCATCGCCTCGTAGGTTTGGGCCGGATCGGTCTTCCTGAATCCGAGGCTCTGTCCCTTCTTGATCTCCCTCGCCCCGATGTTCGAGGTCATGATCAGCACGGTGTTCTTGAAGTTGACCCGGCGGCCGAAGCTATCGGTCAGGTGGCCGTCCTCGAATATCTGGAGAAGGAGGTTGAAGACATCGGGATGGGCTTTCTCGATCTCGTCGAGGAGGACGACGGAGTACGGCTTCCGTCTCACCTTCTCAGTCAGCTGGCCTCCCTCTTCATACCCCACATACCCCGGGGGCGCCCCGATGAGACGCGAGACGGCAAACTTCTCCATGTATTCCGACATATCGACTCTCACGAGTGCGCTCTCGTCCTCGAACAGGAAGACGGCGAGGGCCTGCGCCAGAGCGGTCTTCCCCACACCGGTCGGTCCGAGGAAGAGAAACGAACCGATCGGTCGGCGCGGATCCTTCAATCCCGCCCGCGTTCGGCGGATCGCACGGGAGATCGCCTGAAGTGCCTCATCCTGGCCGACGATCCGCCTGCGCAGCTCGGCCTCCATCTTCAACAGCCGCGTCGATTCGCGTTCCTCTAGCCTGAGAATCGGGATCCCCGTCCAGCGCGAGATTATGAAGGCAATGTCCTCAGCACTGACTTCGTGTCTCGCCTCCATCCGCTTCTCGGTCCACTCCTTGCGCAGGTGCTTCAGCTCCCGGTTGATCTTCTTCTGGCGATCCCGCAGCGCCGCAGCACGCTCGAACTCCTGCCTCTCGATAGCGAGGCGCTTCTCTTTCACGACGTCTTCGAGCTCGTGCTCCAGCCCGACGAGCTCGGGGGGCGTCGTCATGGCCGAGAGTTTCACGCGCGATCCTGCCTCGTCGATGACATCAATCGCCTTGTCGGGCAGGAACCGATCGGAGATGTATCGATCAGAGAGACGTGCCGACTCCTCGAGCGCCTCGTCCGAGTAGCGCACCCGATGATGATCCTCGTACCTGTCACGCAGCCCCTTCAGGATGTCAACGGTCTCCTCAACAGACGGAGGATCCACCATGATCGTCTGGAAGCGGCGCTCGAGCGCGCCGTCCTTTTCGATGTGTTTGCGATACTCCTCGAGAGTCGTTGCGCCTATGCACTGCAGTTCGCCACGTGCGAGAGACGGCTTCAGCATGTTAGAGGCATCGATCGCCCCCTCTGCCGCGCCCGCACCGACGATCGTGTGGAGCTCGTCGATGAACAGAACGATCTCGTCCGACTGCCTGATCTCGTTGAGCACCGCCTTCAGTCTTTCCTCGAACTGACCGCGATACTTCGTTCCGGCAACGACGGCCGCCATATCGAGCGTCATGACCCGCTTCTCCTTGAGGACCTCCGGCACGTTGCCCTCGACGATGCGCTGGGCGAGACCCTCGACGATGGCTGTCTTCCCCACACCCGGCTCTCCAATAAGGACAGGATTGTTCTTCTTCCTGCGGCTCAGAACCTGGACGACCCGCTCTATTTCCTGCTCCCGGCCGATAATCGGATCCAACTTGTCTTCCATCGCCAGTTGCGTCAGATCCCGACAGAAGTAGTCGAGCGCCGCGGTCTTCGACTTCTCCTTGCCGGCCAGCTGCTGCGGCTGAGGATGGGGATGAAACTCCTTCATCGCTCCACCCAGGAGGTTAACCGTCTCCTCCTTGACCTGTTCGAGGCTCACCCCCAGTTTCTTGAGAACCATCGACGCGACGCCCTCGCCCTCTTTGAGAAGTCCGAGAAGGAGATGCTCGGTCCCGATGTAGCTATGCCCCAGGGAGCGTGCCTCCTCGACGGCGAGCTCGAGCGACCTCTTGGCGTTCGGATTCAACGGGATCTCGCTGATCGTCAGCGTACCACCGCCGGCGGGAGCGACGTCCTCGACCGCCTGCCGAAGGGTCTCGAGATCGAGGCCCAGGTTCATCAACACCAACGCCGCAACACCCTCCCCCTCCCTGATCAGCCCTAACAAGAGATGCTCGGTCCCGATATAGTCGTGCTGCAGCCTCGCGGCTTCTTCTCGGGCGAGATACATCACTCTCTTCACGCGCTCAGTAAATCTGTCTTGCATCTATCGTCCTCCGGGTAGCGGGTCTCGCGACGTCCTCGGCGCCGCTCCTCGTGGGCGGCTCCTCGATACGCGTCCTCGCACAGCGACCCTCTCTTTTCGGAACCAGGAGAAAATCGTCCGGCAGGTCAGCGCCCCATGACGCTCTCCCGGACGAACTCTGCTCGTTTTGTGTCACGCTCCGAGGCCTCCATTTCGGCCCCGTAGTACCGCTGAAGATGAGCTGGCTGAGTGAAAATGACGAGCTCGTTCAATACAGTAAGCGGAAGCGTGTTGATCAATCCCAGACCGATCCCCAGCCGCACTGCGGATGAGATCGACATCACCTCATCGGAGCTGAGGATTCGCGCATTCGTCAGAATGCCGTACGCCCTCCAGATCTTATCTTCGACCTGGTGGGGTGCACTCTGTATGAGCACCTCCCGCTGTCTCTTCTCGTAGTCGATGATCTGGCGCGTCACGCGGTCGAGGGCCTCGATGCTGTCCTCCTCACTCCGGCCAAGGGTAGTCTGATTCGATATCTGAAACAGGTTCCCCTTCACCTCGGTGCCCTCTCCATAGAACCCCCGGACCGCGAGACCGACCTGACTTGCCCCACGCAATGCTTTGTCGATCTCCTTTGTATGGACTAGCGCAGGGAGGTGAATGAGGACGGAGGCCCGCATGCCCGTGCCCGTGTTGGTGGGGCAGGCGGTGAGGTATCCCCACTTGTCCAGGAATGCATACTGGAGCGTCTCCTCCAGCCCATCATCCACTCCGTCGATCGCGCGATACGCATCAGACAACTGCAGGCCGGAGCAAATCGACTGGAGGCGCAGGTGATCCTCCTCATTGATCATTATGCTGACACTCTCACCGTCTGCGACGATGAGCGCTCCATCTCGTCGCTGCGTCGCCATCTCCGGGCTGATAAGGTGCCGCTCGAGAAGGAAGCGCCTGTCGATGTCCGACAGCCCCTTGATCTCCGCAACCAGCGCCTCCTCGAACAGCTCGTTCGCCATCGCGGCCCGCTCCACCTCGGAGACGATCTCTCCTAGCTGACTCGCCTTTGCCCGCTGGGCGAATGGATAGGCAGCCAGATTCCGGGCCAGTCTCACCCGTGAGGAGAGTACGATCTCAGGCGTCGGCCCCGACCCCTCGAGCCACTTCGGCGCCTGCCCCACCATGCCATCGAGGTCCATCATTCGCCCTCCGATGCTCCCGATACTTCCGACTTCGTATTCGATTGTGGGACGATGAGTCCTGCCTCCAGCGTCCGGATCTTGTCCCGGATCTCCGCTGCATCTTCGAAGGCTTCTCTCTGGACAGCCTGCTGCAGGGCCCGTTCGAGCTGGCGTATCTCCCGCTTCGTCTTGCTCGTTGCGCTCGCCGCCTTGACCGTTTTACCCACGTGGCTTGTTGCGCCGTGAATGCGCCGCAGGAGCGGTTCGAGTTGCCCGCGAAATGCAGTGTAGCACGCGGGACACCCGAGCTTCCCTCCCCGCCCGAACTCGGCATAGCTGAGCGCACACTTGGGACACCGCAGTTCGCTCTCTATCGTTGTCTCGGATGTCCCGGATCCATCGACCATGCTTACCAGTATGTCGCTTATTGAGTACTGAGTCTTGGGGGGAGTCGACTCGAGCCCCTTCTCTTTGGCGCAGTCCTTGCAGAAATGATAGGTGGTTGTCTTCCCATCCCGCATCTCTCGGTACTCAACCGTCGCTTCCCGTTCTCCACAGTTATCGCATTTCATTGGGCTCTTCCTCACCGCATCCTAGACGATCTTCCCGTCGACCAACCGCACTACCTTCGTCGCCTTATCCTCCAGGGTCTCGTCATGGGTGACGATGACGAACGTAGTGTCGTACTCAGATTTCAGCTTCATTATAAGATCATAGAGCATCTCACCCGTCGCTCGGTCGAGATTGCCGGATGGCTCGTCGGCCAGCACTATCTTGGGGCGATTGACAAGGGCCCGTGCTACCGCAACACGCTGCTTCTCGCCGGCAGAGAGCTCGTTCGGCCGATGTGTGACTCGAGCTCCCAATCCGACGGCCTCGAGCAACTCTGTCGCCCTCCCCACGGCTCCGGACCTCGACTCTCCCGCTATCAGCATCGGAAGCAGAACATTCTCGAGCGCGGTGAATTCCGGCAGCAGATGATGAAACTGAAAGACGAATCCTACACTCCGGTTCCGCACACGGGCGAGCTCCTGGGCCGATCGCCGAAACAGATCCGCCCCGTCGAACATCACCTGCCCTCGAGTGGGGCGGTCGAGACCCCCCAGTATATGGAGGAGTGTCGACTTCCCGGCACCCGACGGCCCGATGACTATGACCACCTCCCCCGTGTCGATCAGCAGATCGATGCCGTGCAACACGTGGAGTGAGCCGGGCCCCCGGCCATAAACCTTGTGCAGCCCCCTCGCCTCGAGAATCGCCATCAATCGCTCGTCGTTTGCCAGCCCTCTCCAACCACGATCATTCGTATCGGATCGCCTCGACCGGAACCAGCCGCGAGGCACGATATGCGGGATAGATCGTCGCCAACAGGCTTATCGTAAGCGATGCTGCCGCGACCACCACAAAATCGGTCAGTTCCATTCTCACCGGCAGAGTATCGAGGAAGTAGACCTCCCCCGGAATCCGAATGAATCGATATCTGTCGATGACCCAGGAGAGGACGAGCCCCCCTGCTACACCCATCACGGTGCCGATCACCCCGAGAATCAGCCCCTCCAGCACAAATATACGCATAATGCTCCCGGCGGTCGCTCCCATCGATTTCAGAATCCCGATCTCCTTCGTCTTCTTGATGACGAGCATAATAAGGCTCGAAACGATATTGAATGCCGCGACAACCACGATCAACGCCAATATGAGAAACATCACCTGCTTTTCGAGAGATAGGGCACGGAAGAGATTGCTGTTCAGCTCGATCCAGTCATTCGTCCGAAACGGATACCCGAGATCCCGTTCGATGGCCCGCGCGACCGCCGGAGCGCGATATATGTCGTCCAGTTTCACCTCCAGGCCCGTCACCCGATCGCCCATATCAAAGATATCCTGTGCACTCTCGAGTGATATGTAGGCCAGAGAGGCATTGTACTCATACATACCTGCATCGAAGACCCCGGCGACACGGAACTTCTTGAGCCTCGGCACCACTCCCATCGGCGCGAGCGCCGATCCGGGCGTGGCGAGGACCACCTCCGTCCCGATGTGCGCACGGAGGTTGTCTGCCAAGTTAAGCCCGAGAATTATCCCCGGAAGGCCGTCCTCTCCCTCATTCCCCAGCGCGAGCCCACCCAGGACGATGTTCTCCGGCAGATCGATCACGCCGAGCCCCACCTCCGGGTCGATCCCTCGAACCACGATCCCGTCGACGTACGATTCCGCAGAGATCATCGCCTTCGAGTACACGAACGGTGCAACGCCGACTACATGGGGATACGTCTGAATCTGCTCACTGAGCGCGCGATACTCCTCCACCGGCTCGTTGTGATAGCGCAATACGACGAGATGAGACGTCGTGCCGATGATCTTATCCCGGAGCTCGGTGTGGAAGCCGTTCATGACCGAGAGTACCGTGAGCAAGGCTGCCACACCGACGAAGATCCCTCCGATCGAGAAGGTGGAGATCGCAGAGGGAAACCAGCGCCATCGTTTCGATCCGAAGTACCTCCTGGCAACCATCCACTCGTGTCGTCTCATCGCCCCCTCGCGCACTCACCTCACCCGGCTCGCTCGCCCTATTCCGATCCAGGATCGCGGCGTGCCACCGGTACCGACTCATCAGCCTCCACGTCCTCTGCGTCTATATCCGTCGGCGTCTCGGGCCGCATATGCGGGAAGAAGATCATGTCTCGTATGGAATGCGTATCGGTGAAGAGCATCGCCATTCGATCAATCCCCAATCCGAGGCCACCCGTGGGCGGCATCCCGTACTCCATCGCCCTCAGGAAGTCCTCGTCGATTCCTTCGGCATCAACTCGCCCTGCCTCTCTCAGACGCGCTTGCTCCTCCAGACGTTCGCGCTGCTCGCGAGGATCGTTCAACTCCGAGAAGGCATTCCCCAACTCGATCCCGCAGATGAAGGGCTCGAACCGCTCGGTCACGGCTGGATCGTGCCGGGCCCGCTTCGCCAGTGGAGACATCTCCATCGGATAGTCAGTGACAAAGCAGGGCTCGATCAGGTGCGGCTCAACCGCCTCGCTGAAGAGCACGTCAAGGAGCTTCGCACGGTCATCCGCGTCGTCTACCTCGATCCCCCGCTCGACCGCCAGTCCTCGCAGAGCATCGGCCTCGAGATCGCGTACATCCCGGGCCAGATGTTCACCGAGTGCGCCCAGGAAGGTGACTCTGCGCCAGGGCGGCCTGAGATCGACGTGCCGGCCCTGATAGGTGATCGATGTCGATCCCACGAGCTCCCGCGCCACATCCGAGAAGAGCTGTTCCACGAGCTCCATCATGTCGTGGTAGTCGGCATAGGCTTGGTACGCTTCGAGCATGGTGAACTCGGGATTGTGGAATCTGTCGATCCCTTCATTCCGGAAATCCTTTCCGATCTCGTATACCTTTTCATAGCCGCCGATGATCAGACGCTTCATATACAGCTCGTCCGCGATGCGAAGGTAGAGCGGCATGTCGAGTGCCTGATGATGTGTGACGAATGGCCGGGCGAACGCCCCTCCGTACCGCTCCTGGAGTACAGGCGTCTCCACCTCGATGAACCCCCTCGCCTCGAGAAAGGAACGGATCAGACCGATCATTCGCGATCGAGCGGTGAATGCATCCTTCACAGACTGGTTCATGATCAGATCTGCATACCGCTGTCGCGATCGGGTCTCCACATCGCGCAGCCCATGCCACTTCTCAGGGAGCGGCCTCAGGGACTTGGCGAGAAGAGCGAACAACTCGACTTCGACCGTCACCTCGCTCGTCCGCGTGCGAAAGACATGACCTTCGACGCCCACGAAGTCACCGATGTCAAAGAGCTTCGTGACCTCGAACTGGTCTTCCCCCAGCCTGTCCTGTCTCAGATACAGCTGGATGCGGCCGTGGCCGTCGAGTACGTGAGCGAACGTCGTCTTGCCGTGTTCCCTGAGAGACACGAGTCTCCCCGCTATCTTCACCCTCGTCCCCTGCTCCACGAACTCGTCAGCGTTCTCAAGGATCTCCCTGCTCACGTGGGTGGGAGAGAACCGGTAGGCGAAGGCGACTGTCCCTCGTTCCTCCAGCAGAGACAGTTTCTTCAACCTCTGCGCCATCTGTTGGCGGAGTTCTCGCCCCACCGGTCAGCCTCCCTCCCTCTGGCATGGTACCGAACCGGACACGACCCGTCATCTCCGGACATATCAGGATGGACCCTCCGCCCGGATGCCGACGGGAGCCCCCGGGGCTCTGCCCGGCACCATGTACAAGATAATACAAGCTGCGTGCTGCGCCAAGCCTGTCTTCACGCAGCGTCAGTGGCCGCGGGCGAGCCTGTCTGGATCAGGTACGCCCTGATGAACTCATCGATCGCCCCATCCATCACAGCGCCCGTGTTGCCTGCCTCGAGTTTGGTCCGGTGGTCCTTGACCAAGTTGTAGGGGTGGAAGACATAGGACCGGATCTGGTTGCCCCAGGCGATCTCGGTCTTCTCGTCCTCGAGGGCCTGAAGGCGCTCATCCTCACGGGCCCGGTAGTACTGATACAGCCGGGAACGGAGGATGAGCATGGCATTCGCGCGATTCTGATGCTGTGAGCGCTCATTTTGACATGTCGCTACGATGCCGGTAGGAATGTGCGTGATGCGCACGGCCGAGTCGGTCTTGTTGACGTGCTGACCGCCTGCTCCGGAAGAGCGGAAGGTGTCGACCCTGAGATCGCTGTCCCTGATGTCGACCTCGATATCGTCCTCGATAGCAGGCGTCACGAAGATCGAGGCAAAGGAGGTGTGTCGGCGGTGACTGGCATCGAACGGCGAGATACGGACCAGGCGATGCACGCCGTTCTCTGCTTTGAGGTATCCATATGCATAGCGTCCCACGAGCTCGATGGTGGCGTTCTTGATCCCCGCCTCCTCGCCGGGCTGGAAGTCGAGCATGCGATGCTGGTAGCCCCTCCGTTCTGCCCACCGCAGATACATACGGAAGAGCATACCCGCCCAGTCCTGGGACTCAGTTCCACCCGCCCCGGGATGGATCGCGAGGATCGCATCACGCTCATCGTCCTCCCCCCTGAGCATGTGCCTCAGCTCGATATCCTCGATACCCTCCCTGAGACGCTCCAGGCCCTGCTCGATCTCTTTCCTGGTGGCCTCGTCGTCCTCTTCAACCAGTTCGACGAGCACAGAGATGTCGTCAGCCTGGCCCTCTAGTTTCTGCCAGGCCTCGATCCAGCCCTTGTGAGCATTGAACGTCTCGAGCGTCTCCTGGGCCCGCGTGCGGTCATCCCAGAACCCGGCCCGGGCCATCTCCTGCTCGAGACGTCGCATCTCGCGCTGCCTCGTCTCCAGGTCAAAGAAACCCCCGCAGAGTCTCCATCCGAGCCCGGAGCTCGCTGAGGGTGTCACGCAATCCACCGATCTCCATAGCCCCTCCTTTGCTCTCAACTCATTATATGTTCGGGGGAAGCGTTTGTCAAGACGGGGCGCCGGAGAGCCTGATGCCGGTCCGCGGCTCGAGGATCCCCGGGCCGGCACTCGAACTCGGCTGCCGTGAGGCAGCGCAACAGAGCGGCGCACCGGCAGTCGGGACATGGAGCGGGGATGATCGAAAAAGGGCAGGGGTCAGGCGCGGGCCGCCTGCTGGAACCTCTCCCAGACCTCCCGGGCCGCCGTCTCCAGCTCCTCGAGCGACCCGTCGTTGCGGATCACCTCATGGGCCCGCCGGGCCTTCTCCAGAGGATCGAGCTGGGAACGGATGCGGCCGCGCGCCTCGGCTTCGCTCAATCCGTCCTCAATGAGCCGCCTGACACAGGACTCCTCGGAGGCGACGACGACGAGGATCCGATCGAACCAGTCGAGGATATCCCATTCGAAGATCAGGGCGGCATCGACGACGAGGATGCGGCCGTGCGCGCCGGCATGCTGTTCGACTCTCTGGATCGTCTCATGGAGACGGGAGAGAAGGGGAGGATGCGCGGCACGAGCCGCCGGATCAGTGAAGACGAGGTGTGCGAGCTTCCTCCTGTCGAGTGTCCCCTCATGGAGCAGAATCTCCTGCCCGAAGGCGTTGACAAGCGCCTTCCACGCGTCGGAACCGGGCTCGACGACTTCGCGCCCGATGACGTCTCCCTCGATGAGTAGGGCACCCCAGCTCACGAGGTATCGGGCGACGACGGTCTTGCCGGCCCCGGTCCCGCCGGTGAGTCCGACGCGGAAGATGCGGCGCCTCTCTGTCACGTACCTCCCCCTGAGTATCTGAACCAGGAGTGTTGCCGGTTCCCCCGAGCGACCCCGCACGGGTAGCGGGGTCCTGGTGCGCCTCTAGTGGGCCTCGAACCACGTGCCGCCCACACCGATATGAACGGCGATCGGTACGGAGAGCGGCAGCGGCGACTCCATCTGGGTGCGGACGAGCCCGGAGCACTCCTCCACGTCCTTTTCGGCCACTTCGAACAGGAGCTCGTCGTGCACCTGCAGGATCATCGATGCCCTCAGGTCGCGGGACCTCAGCTCCCGGTCGATATTGATCATCGCCACCTTGATCAGGTCGGCCGCCGTGCCCTGCACCGGCGTGTTGATGGCGGTGCGCTCGGCATACTCCCTCATCCCTCGACGCCGGCTGGAGATGTCGGGCAGATATCGCCTCCGCTGCATCAGGGTCGTGGTATATCCCCGCTCGCGCGCCTCATCGATTGTTCGCTCGATCCACTCGTTGACCTTGGGATAACGGGAGAAGTAGCTGGAGATGAAGTCGCTCGCCTCGCCGGGCGATATGTCGAGCTGTTTGGCCAGGCCGTACGGACCCATGCCGTAGATGATCCCGAAGTTGACGACTTTGGCCTGGCGTCGATGATCAGGTGTGACGTCCGACGGATCGAGATCGAATATCTCGGCGGCAGTGATCGTATGGATATCCTCTCCGTTTACGAATGTCTCGACCATCCGGTCGTCCCGGGAGAGATGCGCAACGATGCGGAGCTCGATCTGAGAGTAGTCAGCAGCGAGCAGTAGATATCCCGCTTCGCCGGGCACGAACCCCCTCCTGATCTCGCCCGCCTCTTCCCCCCGCACGGGGATATTCTGGAGGTTCGGGCTGCTGGAGGAGAGCCGACCTGTCTCGGTCGCCGTCTGATTGAACGTGGTGTGGATCCGTCCGGTACGGGGATCGACGAGATGGGGCAGCGCATCGACGTAGGTCGACTTCAGCTTGAACAGACTGCGGTAGTGGAGCAGCTTCTCCGGCAACGGGTGCTCCTCCGCCAGCCTCTCCAGTACCTCGACGTCGGTCGATCTGCCGGTCTTCGTTCGCTTGATTACGGGAAGCCCGAGCCGGTCGAAGAGGATGTCGGCGAGCTGTTTGGGAGAGTTGATGTTGAACGTCGTACCTGCGAGTTCGTAGATGGAGCCGACCAATCCCTCGAGTTCCTTGCCGAGCCTCGCCGACATCTCGGCGAAGAAGTCTAGGTCGATCGCGACCCCGCAGCGCTCCATCCGTGCCAGCACGCCGATGAGCGGTATCTCCACCTCCTGGTACAGATGGGGGAGTTCTCGTTCCGCCAGGGCCGGTTGGAGGTGATCCCTCAGGCGGACCACGACCGCGGCCTCGCGGCAGCAGTGCTCGGCGAGCCGGTCGACTTCGACCGACTCCAGGGAAAGCGCCTTCTTCCCCTTGCCCAGAAGTTCCTCGAGGCCAGGGATCGATTCTCCGAGAAGCCGAAGACTCTGGGTCTGCAGATCCACGCTCCGCTGAGATGGGTCAAGGAGATAGGAGGCGACCGCCGAATCGAAGGCGAGCCCCGCGAGCTCGGCCCCGCACCGCATGAGTCCGTGGTGCAACACCTTCGTGTCGTGTCCCCACTTGGGTACGGCGGGGTCCGCGAGCAGAGGTGACATGAGCTCGCGCACTTCTTCGACAGGCAGGCCCCGCCCCTCGAAGAGCCCCGGCTCCCCGGGCGGCACAGGCGATCCAGGGGCTGTCCCGATCCCTCCTACGCCCTCGCATACGATCGGTACGTACCAAGTCCGTTGCGGGTCCGTGGCGATCCCCAATCCCACGAGCTCGATCTCCTCCGGGCGCTCTCCCCGCACGAGCGGCCTGATGGCGAATCCCCCGCTCTCTTTGAGGAGTGTGACGAGATCGGCCAGTTCGTCCCGGCCGGCCACGACCCGGTAGGCGAAGGGCTCCTCCTCGCCGCCGAGCCCCAGCTCGCGTACGAGGCTCATGAACTCGAGCCGGACGAAGAGAGATCGTAGCCGCTCACCTTCGAACGGTTGAGCCGCCAGATCCTCGAGGTCCAGGACAATGGGCACGTCCGTACACAGCTGCACAAGTTCCCGAAACAGGAGCGCATCATCATAGTGCTCGACGAGACTGTTACGGACGCTCTTCTTCCTGATCTCGTCGGCTCTCGTGTGGGCGTCCTCGATGCTCCCGAACGTCTGGATCAGGTCGCGCGCCGTCTTCTCCCCGATCCCCGGGAGGCCGGGGATATCGTCGATCGAATCGCCAGCGAGCGCCAGGAGCTCGGCCACAGAACCCGGGGGGACACCCAGCTTATCCTTCACCTTCGCCTCATCGTACAGGACCCAGTCCCCGGCGCCGCGCGGCGGATAGAGAACGAATGTCCCCTCGTCCACCGCCTGGAGCAGATCCTTGTCCGGGCTGACCAGGACGACCTCCATGCCCTCCTCTCGCGCGCGCCTGGCGAGTGTGGCCATGATGTCGTCAGCCTCGTATCCCTCCGCTTCCAGGGCCGTAATCTTCATCGCGTCGAGCAGCTCACGGACCATCGGCAGCTGATCCCGGAGGTCGTCGGGCATCTCCTCGCGCGATGCTTTGTATTCGGGGAACTGTTCGTGCCGGAAGGTCGGGCGGCCGGTATCGAAGACGACAGCCCAGTAGCGCGGATCGTAGTCCCTCATGAGCTTCAGGAGTGTATTGGTGAAGCCGAAGACCGCGCTGGTGTTCTCGCCCCTGGAGCTCCGGAGAGGGTTATTGATGAATGCGAAGTAGGCCCGGTAGACGAGAGCCGATCCATCGATGAGGAAGAGCCGCCGCTCTCCCCCTTCTGCTCGGTAGGCCGACTCATCTGCCGCGGTAGAGTTCTTTGGCACTGATGTATGCCTCCACGGCATCGGGGACCAGGTAGCGGACCGATCGCCCCTCGAGTACGCGCTGACGAATCATCGTCGAGGAGATGTCGATGTGGCTCACCCGGGCTACCTCGAACCGGCCACGGAACGGCTCCGGGACCTGCCTCAGATCATAGCCCGGCCGCGACATCACGATGATCGTGACAAGCGCGAGCAGCTGGTCGGGATCTTTCCACGATTCGAGGTCCAGCATCAGGTCTGCTCCTATCACCAAATGGAGAGAGACCTCATCCCCACGCCGTTCCCTGAATTCACGAACCGTATCCACCGTATAGGAAGTGCCGCCGCGAACCAGCTCTATGTCGTCTACCGAGAAGTACGGGTTGCTCTTCGTGGCGAGGGCCACCATCTCGTACCGGTCACGAGCGGAGGCCATGGGGCGATCTGGTTTGTGGGGAGATCGGTTGGAAGGAGTGAAGACGATTTCATCGAGCCCGAACAGGTCGCGCACCTCCTCGGCGGTAATGAGGTGGCCAATGTGGATCGGATCGAACGTTCCGCCGAAGAGACCGATCCCGGGGTTCTTGTCCACAGGCGCCCTCACTTCCTCGATCGGTATCGTACGCGCCACGTGCCTCCGTCCACGTCGCACCATGCGAGGTGAACCCGACCTTCCGGAGAGATCCAGACCGAGGGATGAGTCGGCGTGGTGCCCTCGGAAGCCACGATCGGCTCCTGCCACTCATCGCCGCCTCTCGATCGCCAGACAAGGCTCCTGTCATCGTCACGCCGGCGCGCCCACGCGACGACGATGCTTTCCCGGCCTGCCGCAACCGTCGGGGTGCTGGCCGTCTCGTCTTCGAGGGAGAGCTGTACCACAGGCCCCCACGCTCCGCCCGCGAGCGCGCGGTACTGAACGATCGAAGTCGGCCCTTCACCCTCTTGCCACACGGCGATGACCGTCCCGTCGCCGGTCACCGCAAGGGAGGGGTGTAGCCCCCCCTCCCCGGATGAAAGGCGCAGGGGCTCTGACCAGTTAAGGCCGTCACCAGAGGCGTACTGAACAGACTCACCGCCCTCCTCTACCATCTCCTCCTGCCAGACCGCATGGACGCGGCCGTCAGGACCGACGGCGACAGATGGCATGGCCGAGATCCCGGGACTATGCGATACCTGGACCGGCTCTGCCCAGCCCCCGGCATCGTGACGGCGATGCCAGATCTCGAAGTTGCCGGACCTGTCGTCCATCCAGACGACGTGGATGGCGCCATCGAGTCCCGCATCGATGGCGGGGTACCATGCACGCGACCCTCCCTCGGCGATCACCTCGACCTCACTCCATCCTCCCGCTCCCCTCATCCTGTAGGCGAGCGCATCCCGATCTCCCATGTCCCTCTCCCAGACGACATGGACCGAATTCGCGACGTCGACAGCGAGAGCAGGAGAGAGTGCCCGTTCCTCTTCGTCCGACAGGCGCCGAGACTCACTCCACTCCACCCCATCCCACTCTCGGTACAGGACAATATCTCCCGCCTCGCGCGCCTCTTGCCAGACGATATGGACCGTGCCGGTCCAGTCGCCTCCGATTGAGCGAGCGTTGTTGCGCGAGGTGTAGGAGTTCGTGCGCGGCTCTGATATATCCAAAACCTCAGACCAGCCAGCTGCCGGTCGGTCACTCGAACTGACGCTGTCGGACGCGATCTCGAGGAGCTTCTTCTCTGCCCGTGCGCGCCATTCCGTATCGCGATACTGATCGCGCACGATCTCGAAGTAGATCTGCGCCGATTCGATGTGTCCCAGGCGCAGGTACAGAAGTCCGTTTTCGTACTCTTTCCGCGCCAGCCGTTCCCTCAACTCCTTTCTTTTGCTCTCCGCCTCGGCGACCAGAGGTGAACGCGGGTGCCGCACGAGGAAGACATTGAAAGCTTCGATAGCTTGCTCGGTGAACTGCTGATCCAGGTCGAATGCCGGAGACCGCCGATAATAGGCAAGACCGATAGAGAAGTCGGCGTCGTCGGCATACTCACTGCGCGGGTGATTGCGGGACAACTGCCGGTACTCCACTATCGCCAGCTCATATTCCTCCTGGGCCAGATACGTTTCGGCGAGATAGAATTGAGCATCGTCGACGAGGCCGCTCTCCGGGTGGTCGAACATGAGCCTCTTGAACCCCTCGGCCGCCCGATCCCACTGCCGCTCGTCGAATGCCTTCTTCGCCAGGGCGAATTCGTCCTCCGCATCGAGGCTGACACGGAGGTGCTGACGGCTGGAGCACCCCGCCACGATCAGGAGGCAAAGGAGCGCTCTCATCAATTCTCTGCAATGGATTCTCACGACTCGCTCCTCCCTCGATCGAGGGCGCGCGCTAACTCGATCCGCCTGCGTGCATCCTCGACAAGACTCCCCGATCCGATGGGGTTTAGCCGCAATACCTTCTCGTAGGCAGCGATCGCATCCCGGTATTCGCCCTGAAGGAAGTAGCTCTCGCCGACAGCAAAGTACGCATCGTCGACAAGAACCTCGGGCATTCCACTCTTGATGACCGACCCCGCCAACGAACGCACTCGCTCATAGTAACCTCCCCGCAGGCACTGTTGGGAGAGTTCGTAGGCGACTCTCCCTCTCTCCCATAGCAACTCCGGATCAGAGATAGTACGCGAGCCCTCATCGAGGCAGGCGAAGGCGGCCTCCAGATCATCCAGAGCCTCGTAGCACTGGGCCAGGCGGAGGCGCGCATCGAGCTCTCCCTCCGCATCGAGTCCGCTCCCGATCGCTCGCTCGAACATACCCGCGGCCTCCTCGATTCGGCGTTCGCCGAAGTATCGCTCACCCAGCACACAGAACCCATCTCCGAGATCGACGTGGGGGTCAAGCACGAGGGCGCGTTCGAACGCAGCGACTGCGCGATCATTTTGCCCCCTGGCGACGAAGACCGTACCGCGCTGCACCCATTCGTTCACGACCGACGGTGTCAACAGCGAATCGATCTCGAGTGCCTGTCGGAAGAATGTGCCAGCGCGCTCAAGCTTGCCCTGTCTGGCATAGACGACACCGAGAAGAAAGGGTGGACGTGCGTCGCCCTTGCTCTGGGCCAGGCACTCCCTCAACTCGAAGATCGCCTCGTTGTACCGCTCTTCGTCAATCAGCGTACGCGCTGTGGCGAGGCGTTCCTCGATCTTTGACCGGCATCCCGGCGAGAGCACCGTCCCCGACAACAACAAGAACAGAGGTAATAACAAAAGAAGGGAATGAGCTCCCCGCCTGCCTGCCTTCCCCCTGCGACTTCTATGCATGTGCTAGATCACCATCGACTCGATAATCCGGACCATCAACGTGGTCAGCCCGGGCTCAGCTCGACGTGCTGCTTCCAGTACTGTCTCGATGCTCGTCGGCTCGAGTGCGTCGGGCAAACCCATATCGGTTACCACCGAAAACCCCATGACGCGCATGCCCGATTGGACCGCCACGATCGCCTCTGGTATGGTCGACATCCCCACTACGTCCGCCCCGATGATCCGCAGGAACCGATACTCCGCGGCGGTCTCCAGGTTGGGGCCGGGCACGGCCACATACACCCCCTGCTGCAGACGTATCCCCTCCTCGAGGGCGATCCGCTCCGCCAGCGCGATGAGTTCACGATCATACACGTGTGACATGTCCAGAAACCGGGGACCGAGCCTGGAGTCGCTGAGCCCGATGAGAGGATTGTCTCCCAGGAGATTGATGTGATCGACCATTATCATGATATCGGACGTTCGGAAGCGCGGGTTGAGGCCGCCGGATGCATTCGACGCCACGAGGACCGATGCACCGAGAGCGCGCATGACACGCACCGGAAGGGTGATCTGGTGCATCGTGTACCCCTCGTAGTAATGGAACCGACCATGCATGGCCATGACGCGCCTGTCGCCGACATAGCCGAACAACAGCTTCCCGGCGTGGAATTCCACTGTCGATACCGCGAAGTTGGGAATCTCTTCGTACGATATCTCGTGTTCGACATCGATCTGTTTCGCGAGGCCACCGAGCCCGGTTCCCAGGATGACTCCTATCTGCGGCTCAAATCCTGTGGCATCGTGGAGAAACCTCCGGGTCTCTTCAACTCTTTCTGGAAGATCGTCCATCTCTGTCCCTCTCACAGTCATCTCTCACCAGCACCTGATCGATCCTTCCCCGGTATGACCTCCGACTGCCGCGCCCACCAGGTTGCTCACCGAGAGCCGCCCCGTTGTGCACCGCTCAGCGCGGCCAACACCTCTCCCTCATCGCCGTCTATGTCGATGACCTTCTCGCGCGACCTCTCGCCTGCCACAATGCGGAGCCGTCCACGAGACATCCCCAGAGTCGCAGCCAGCAGCCGGAGCAGTTGGAGGTTCGCCTTACCCCGCTCAGGCGCGGAGGTGACGCGCACCCTGAGAGATCCATCGTCGCTCCACCCCACGATCTCATCGCGGGATGCCCTGGGCTGGAGCCGGACTCTCACCCGCATCTCGGTGACTCCCTCTCGGCGCACGTCCCCATGTCACACAGGAGGACGACCCGGCAGAAGAGACGGTTCCGTAACTCGTCAGCCCGGTCTCTCCGTCTCGTGCTGTGCCTCTTCGCCTGTCCTCGCGGGCGGCACCTCCTCGTGCACAGGTTCCGCATGTGCGCGAACCGGACCTCTCGCCCCCGCGAGCTCGGGAGGGACGACTATGCCTCCCTCGAGATGAGCGGACTGAGCATCGAGCATTTGCGCCTGGGCATCGATGATGCCGCGGAATCTGGTGATGAACGCCGCAAGCTGCTTCTTCAGCTGAGAGACGTGGCTCGCCAGTTCAGATGCCTTCGCCTCTGCGTCCGCGACCGCCTCCTGAGCTTTGACTCTCGCCTCCCTCAGGGTGAGCTCAGCTTCCTTTCTGGCATTGTCCACCTGCTCCGCCGCCGTCTCCTGCGCTCGGATCAGCGTCTGCTGCAGGGTCTTCTCCAGCCGCCGGTAGTCATCTATCTTCTCGTCGAGCTCCCGCATGCGCTCCACGAACGCGGTATTCTCCCTCACCAGCCCCTCAAATTCCGCGGCCACGGCCTCGAGGAAAGCACTCACTTCTGCCACGTCAAACCCCCGCACCGCCCGTTTGAATGTCTGCTTGCGGATGTCAAGCGGCGTGATCTTCAATGATCTCCCCCTCTCTGTCGGCTCGCCGAGGTATTCCGTCGATCCCCCGTCGGCACGTCGCTCCTCAGAAATGGGTCCCTCGTTCATCATCGTCGTATGCACCTCCCTGGCAGCCCGCCCGTCTTCGACCACGTATCGCGGCAGCCTTCCAATCGCCACCTCACGTGGTTGCGGTTCTGCTATGCGGTTGGCCGAAGACCGAAGATCGCGGTCCCGATCCTGACGATCGTACTCCCCTCCTCGATTGCGACCTCGAAGTCAGCTGTCATCCCCATCGACAGCTCCTCCATCACGTCATCTCCGGTCACGGATCCGGCCGCTGCCTCGGCAAGTCTGCGGAGCATTCGGAATGAAGCACGCGCCTGCTCGGGGTCTTCGACCAGCGGCCCGACCGTCATCAGCCCCCGCAGGCGCAGACCGGGGAGCGGGAACGCAGTCCGGATGAAGCGTGCAACGTCGTCAGGTGCAAGGCCGAACTTCGTCGTCTCGCCGGAGGTATTGACCTCGATGAGTACGTCGACCACCGTTCCTCGCCGGCCCGCCTCATCGCTGAGGGCAACGGCGAGCCGTTCGCTATCGACCGACTCCACGACATCAAAGATGTCGAGGGCACGCCGGACCTTGTTGCGCTGGAGGTGGCCGACCATGTGCCAGCAGGCCTCCCCGTGCACGGCGGAATGCTTCTTCAGTGCCTCCTGCACCCGGTTCTCCCCGACGTGGTGCAGGCCGCAGCTGATTGCCTCCTCGATCGCGTCAGGGGGGACGAACTTGGTCACGCCCACCAACGTGATGGAATCGGGATCGCGCCCGGAATGTTCGGCCGCCCGCCTGATCCGAGCGTTGACGGCCTCCAGTCTCTCCGCGAGCGCCAGAGTCATTGAATGCTATCCTTCCACTGACGGGCTACCTTAGCACACGAGATCGCGACGATGCAAGCGATTTCGCAGCAACCCTCCTGTCGATCTCGCACTGACCCTCCTGTCGATCTCGCAGCGACCCCCCTGTCGATTTCGCAGCAACCCTCCTGTCGATCTCGCACTGACCCTCCTGTCGATCTCGCACTAACCCTCCTGTCGATCTCGCACTGACCCTCGTATCGATCAGGAGCTCCTGCCAGCGACGGTCCAATTGCTCCCCGGTCGGCCCGTCTCCAGCCAGCGCCCCCTCGCCCAGCGCCCATCCGGCGAGCATCAGTCGACCCCCACGGTGAGGAGTGTTCCGATAGCCTCCGCGAGCACCTCTACCACTATCTGGTGTCCCCGCTCACTGAGGTGTATGGTATCGTCCGGGAGGTAGACCTCCTCAGCCGCGTGGCCGGCGAGCACAGGGAGGAGATCGGTTACGCCAGCGCCTGCTGCTCGCAGGTGCCTCCCCACGAGTCGCTGGTGAGTATGAGCGAGATCATCTGTTACTTGATCCGGGCCTCCATCCCCATCCGATCACGGCCACCCGTCCATCTCGGACGCCGCGCTCCTCGCTCCTCCGCGCCGCCTCGTAGTACGTACACACACACTGCGCCAGGCCCATGTTAGGGAGGCTACTCTGAGGTGTCAAGTGGTTTCCCCTCGCCGGACCGATCACCTCGCGCCGTATACCTCAGTCTTTACGGGGGCCAGAGCCTGTACACTGACCGCCTCCCCGCGCAGAGACAGGTGACTCTGCCGCCCGGGAGAGGATGCCCCCACGCGGCACCTTGTCACGGCCGCATATCCGACAGAGAATCGACGCTCTCCCCGAAGGCCTCCCGATTAGCTGACAGGGGAGGCCCGGGAGAGCGTCGATCTCACAACCCGAGCACTCACATGCTATATCAGTGCATACCTATATTATGTTTCTGGAGAACCTCCTCTCACCAGTTACAGGGGACCTCCTCTCAGTCGGCGGAGGCGATTGTGAACGGCATCGCGGTCACCGCGGTCGCAGTATCCTGGCCGGCCACGACCGTGTACTGGATGTAGCAATCGAGCGACTGGTTCCCTGCAACGGTCCACTGATAGCGCCCGTTGTTCGGCAGCCCATCGGCGATCGTAGTCCACGGCCCACCCGGGCCATCAGTCGAGAGCTCAAGCTTCACGGCTAACGCCTCTTGTCCGGGTACGCCGCTCACCCAGTCGATGAACCTGACCGAGCCGATAATGAAGACCTCACCCCCCCGCGGATACGTGGGCCGTACCGAGAGGGACTGAGGCGATGATGCCTCCTTGAAGAATCGCAGATGATTGGTCCGGTTGATCCAGGACCCTTCCTCGTCGACGAGGACGATATCAGGATACCCATTGTGGTCGGCGTCAACGCCGACGCGGAACGCGGCGAAGTAACCGGGATTCGGCAGGGTGAACTGTGTCGCCTGGACCCATCCGCCGACGCCATCAGTAGGAGAGATCATCCCCCCCGTCGTTGTTGACGTCGCCCAGGTCGGGCCCAAACCTTCCAACCCACCCGGGAGGCGGAAGATTGCCGTCGGCGAGGACGTAGTTGCCTGCCCCGTCTCCCAGATAGACCGTGCCATATTCGTGAGCGGCCGCGAAATCGGCGTTGCAGTCGCCGTTGACATCGCCGAAGACGATGTCGTCAGTCGAATTCCCCTCCAGGAACCCGAAGCTCTGGACCCAGGTCCCGTCACCCTGATTCAGATAGACATGAACGCCGGAGCCGGCACCGAACGAGTTGGAGACGAGATCGAGGTCTCCGTCATTGTCGACGTCCGCGAAGTCGGTCCCGAACATCCCCCAGGTCTCCCCGTTCGTCGCCAGGCCGTCATCCCAGGGCTGCCAGTTCTGCCCGGTTCCGTCTCCCAGGGCGACTTCGATCAATTGATCGCCGAAGTCATTGCCCGAGTAGTTGTGATGCATTGCATAGCCGACATCCATGAGCCCGTCGTTGTTCACATCACCCAGGGCAACGCCGCCGTACCCGAAATTCCCGTTCTGGTACACCGACCACGTGCCTGTTCCATCCCCGAACCAGACCATGATCCCGTGCTCGTTCGTGTTAATGTAGGGAGACCCGTGATCGCCGATGGAGACGATGTCGGGGTGGCCGTCGCCATCGACATCTCCCATCTCGAGCTCGGTCCTGCCCGCTTCCAGTTGCGGGTAGCCGAGGCCGCTCGATGACTCCACATAGCTCAGGGCATGCCCCTCAAGGATCTCGACGATGAAGTTCTCCGCGTCGTACACTCCCCCGTCTATCATGTCCATCACGCCTACCCGACCGTGGATCGTGTACTGGCCGAGAGGAGCCGCATTCGGCACCGGCAGACTGAGTGTCCGGTTATGGGTTGTCTGCGGGGGAACCGTCACATCCCTGTACTCCATGATGATCGCGCAGCGGATCTGCGACGAGACGTCGAACCAGACATCTACTGTCACCGGGATGGAGAGCGGGTTGGTGAACGATACATCCCAGGAGACGCGCGATCCCTGGGCCACCGAATCGGGAGTATTGGTAAACGATAGTGCCAGATCATTGTATGGAATAAGATGCTCGAACGCCCCCATGTCGAGCCTGTCGCCGCCTCCGTCCGGAACGCCCGCCAGCGGATCGCCCGAATCGAGGCAGGGGGAGTCGTAGCTCAGCGAGTAGTCGCCGGCCAGCACATTGACGAACAGGGGATCACAGGCGATGTTGCCGACCCCCGCCCGGCCGCCCGCAACATCGCTGTATCGGACGGCAGGATTGCCATTCACGACCGCGATCTCGTCGGGCATATTCCCCCAGAGAATGGAATTGGAGACAATCGGAAACGAGCCCTGCCAGCAGAAGAGCGCCCCCCCGCCATTCAGGCCGCCGTCGTTCTCACTCATCGTGCTGCCTTCGATGAGGGGGGATGCACTCTCGCAGGCGATCGCCCCCCCGGCGTCGGACTGGCAGCCGATGATGACAGTGCGCACGATCGACGGCGATGCGCCGAGGCAGTAGATGCCGCCCCCGAGGGTACCTACGTACCCATTCCTGATGGTGAACCCTTCCACGACCGAGAGGGAGTCCTCGCCGGTATGGAAGTAAAACCCCCTGCCATCGTTCTCACAATCGATAGCAGTTGCCGCAGGTCCCAGTTCGGACGTCACACGGAGTGCCTTTCCGCCGAAATCGAGATTCTTGTTCTCTGGTCCTGTATAGACCCCGTCGCCAACCAGAACCGTGTCACCGCCGGCTGCGGCATCAATCCCCTGCTGGATCGTCGGATAGTCGCCAGGAACGTGGATGACCGTACCCATACCGGACGCCCACAGCGCCAGCACGGCCAGACCGGCGGCCAGTCCCACCATCACATTCCTCGTGCTCAATGTCATAGCCCTCTCCTCACGCGGTAAAATGAAACGTCGCACACTCCCCCACTGCGATAGAACGAGTATATCACACATTTACCCTGCGCGTCAAGCATTATGAACTCGCCCTCTTGACACTCACTTCCTCCCTGGTCTACCATACGGAAACGAGCCGCTCAGGGCTGGGCCCCAATGGCAATCCTCACGGAGGGAGTATCTCGATGAGCGAACGACCGACCAGAGTGCTGTATGTGAATTCCAACCGCATGGGAACCGGCGACGAGGAGCTGGGGCGCATTCTTCTCCAGTCGTTCTTCAAGACACTAGAGGCCTCGGACGAGAAGCCCGAGCGCATGATCTTCGTCAACAGCGGGGTCCGGCTTACAACCGAGGGCTCCGAACTCATCGCCACACTGCGGAAGATCGAAGAGGCCGGTGTTGCCATCTCTTCTTGCGGTACGTGCCTCGACTACTACGGACTGAAGGAGAAGCTGAAGGTCGGTACGGTGGGAAACATGGCCGGCACGGTGGAGAGTTTGATGTCGGCGGGCACGGTCGTCTCTCCCTGAGGGGCGGGACAGTCTTCTCTTCCCGAGTGATGAGAATGACCGACTTCTGAGGCTGTTCCCGGATCCTCCCTGTACTCGATCTCCGGACATGCAGTGAGTGTTTCCATAGAGGAGGAAAGGACCTGTCGATGATCTATGCCGACAACGCGGCTACTTCATTCCCGAAGGCGCCGGGTGTGGCTGACGCGATGAGGGACTACCTCGATCGGATCGGTGCCTCTCCCGGCCGATCGGCCCACCGCCTCTCGATCGAGGCTGCCCGCATCGTCTTCGAGGCCCGGGAGACGCTTGCTGCCCTCCTGGGAATGGACGATTCCTCCCGGATGATCTTCACCCCGGGCGCAACCTTCGGCATCAACGCCGCCCTTCTCGGTCTGCTCCGCCATGGCGACGAGGTCATCGCCTCGTCTATGGAACACAACGCAGTCATGCGGCCACTCAGACATCTGGAGGGGGAACGTGGGGTGCGAGTCCGTGTGGCCCAGACCGACGGCTCCGGTCTCGTCGATCCCCGGCAGCTCGGTGACCTCGTGACCGACCGGACCCGGCTCGTTGCCGTGATGCACGCATCAAACGTCACGGGCACGGTCCAGCCAGTTGCGGAGGTGAGCAGGGAAATCGGTCCGGTTCCACTCCTCATCGATGGCGCCCAGAGTATCGGATCTCTTCCCGTAGACCTCTCCCGGCTGGGCCCCTGCCTGTATGCGTTCTCAGGCCACAAGGGTCTGCTTGGGCCGCCGGGCATCGGGGGCCTCTGCATTGGAGAGGGCATCGATCTGGAACCGCTCGTGCGCGGGGGGACGGGCAGCAGATCCGAACGGGAGGAACAACCCGACTTCCTGCCGGATCTCCACGAAGCGGGCACTCCCAACGCAGTCGGCATCGCCGGCCTTCTCGCCGCCACGCGATACGTCACGGAGCGCAGTGTCATGTCGATCCGCGAGCACGAACTGGCACTCTTCTCGCGGCTCGCCGACGGACTGCGCGGCATCCCGGGTGTGACGCTCTTCGGCACCGCCGACCCCGAGCGACAGCTGGCGACAGCATCGATCACGATCGATGGCCTCTCGCCCTCAGATGCGGCACACATTCTCGATCGAGAGCACGCCATCCTCGTCAGGCCCGGACTCCACTGCGCCCCCTCCGCCCACCGCACGATCGGGACCTTCCCCGCCGGGACGATACGGATCTCGCTGGGGCCGTTCAACACGGCTGACGACGTCGAGTCGATCCTGGAGGCGGTGGCCGATCTTGCGCAGAACCAGACCCCACCCGGCTGACACGGGCGGGGGCGGCTGATCTCATCGCGAGCGCGGGCGTGCGCCGGCATCTATCATCGGATCATGAGGTCCCGGAGATCACGCATGGATCGACCCGATTCGGTCATTAACTTCGTCTCAGTCCATCACGTGATGAGGGCGGAACACGTGTTCAAGGAACACGGTCTCGCCCACGAGATCATACCCACCCCGCGTGATCTCAGTTCCGACTGCGGGATCGCCATCGCTCTGTCCGGTGCAGTCCTGAAGCAAGCGCTCGATCTGCTGGCAGGGGCAGGCGTCGAGGTCGAGGCCCTGTACCGACGCCGTGGATCGACGTACGAGCGCATGCCCCCGGTCTCCCCGTGCTAGCGACCTCTCCGCAGAGGGGCGGGCGGCAGACACCCCGGGCTGTACAAAACAGGCGTGCAGCGTCAGGGACGCCCGCGAAGATCTGGCGGGGGCAAGCGTCGCTGTGGTGGAGATCAGCCCCGACACACCGGAGAGACAGCGAAACTTCGATACAAAGCACGGGCTCGGCTTCCCGCTCCTCTCCGATCCCGATGACAAGGTGGCAAAAGCCTATGGTGTGTGGGGCGAGAAGTCGATGTACGGGAAGAAGCACATGGGTATCATCCGCTCCTCCTTCCTGATCGACGAGAAGGGAAAGATCATCGAGGCCTGGTACAAGGTCAGCCCCACGGAGACCGTACCCAGGGCTCGCCAGGCTCTGGAGGCAATGTGAAAGACATCCTGAGATTGAAGGAGACCGTGAGGAAGCTGCTTGCGGGGCAGCGCCTGGCAGTGCTCGCGACACACGGGCAGACTGGACCCTATGCGAACCTCGTGGCATTCGCGGCCACGGATGATCTGAAACACGTGCTCTTCGCGACAGGCCGTTCGACCCGCAAGTTCGCCAATATGGAGGCAGATGCTCGGGTAGCTCTTCTCGTCGATAATCGTGCCAACGAAGAATCGGATTTCCAGGAAGCTTCAGCCGCAACCATCATGGGTAGGGCTGAACCGGTTCCTGAAGCGGCGAAAGGCGCGCTCGCGCAGCTCTATCTCCGGAAGCACCCGTCTATGCGCGAGTTCATCGCCTCCCCCGCCTGTGCCTTCCTGCGGGTGAACGTGGAAACCTATTACCTCGTTACCAGATTCCAGGACGTGGTCGAGCTGCGCATCAGCGAGTGAGATCGGGTATCGAGGTCCCCGAGCCGGCGCGGGGAGAACTGGTGGGTGTGGGGACGAGTCGAGTGAGGGAGGTTCGATCAATTCCGTCGCAACTGCCGCTTACACGTGGTTTCTGAGCTGCAGCTCGACAGGATGGGGATGCAGGTAGTACTGTTCCCTCAAGTACGGCTGGCCGTACTTGCGCACATAGTGATTGACGAGGGCGATCGGAACGATCAGCGGCACGTACCCCTGACGATATTCTTCGATGATCTCGAGCATCTCCTGCTTTTCATCCCCGGACAGCTGCTTCTTGAAATAGCCCAGTATATGATGCAGGACATTCGCATGCTTCCTCGGAGTCGTCTTGCGGCGCAGGGCTTCCGTAAGCAGCCATTCGTACCGCCCGTACAGTTCGGCCGGTAAGTGCTCCTTGCTGTGCGCGACAAGCCGTCCCATGTCGCGATGGTGCTCCACACTATGCGAAAGAATGAGGAGCTTATGTCGGGTGTGGAAGTCGACAAGGGGGCCTCCCCATTTGCCGCGCCCGAGCGTCTCGCGCCAGCGCCTCAATGTGAAGACTCTCTCGACGAAATTCTCGCGCAGGTTCATATCGTGCAGCCGACCCTCGTCTTCTACGGGCAGCAGCGGAAAGTGTTGCATGAAGATCCTCGCGAACATGCCCACACCCTTCTTCCGGGGCATCCCCTTTCCGTCATAGATCTTCACGCGTTCCATCCCGCTGCTCGGCGACCTGGACTTGAAGATGAACCCGCAGAGATCCTCCTGCTCCAGTTCGACCACGCGCTTCCTCGCCCAGGTCAGCATCTGTTCCGTTTTGTCGATACCGGTACGTGAGGTAACGAGACGGGGCGACTCCGGATCGCCCACAAGCCGGAGCGGCTCCCTCGGTATGGGAAGCCCGCATTCCACCTCGGGGCAGACGGGGACATAATCGACATACTTGCCGAGCGTATCGGTCAGATAGCGATCGTGCTTGTGGCCTCCGTCCCAGCGCACCTGCTCTCCCAGAAGACAGCTGCTGATGCCGAGCCGTATCCTCCTCTCGGCCACCGTCTCTGTTCCTGACACGACGAGCATCTCCTCTCGAGGTTGCCTCGATTCATTGCGTCATACTGAGGCGCGTGGTGACGATGTCTGATATCCGGCTTCATCTTCCCTCAGACGAGACGAAGCGCGGCGCACCGCACGCACGAAGGTATTACCCTGAATCGCTTTCCCGTACGGGCATTTCTCCAGTCCCGGTTCGGGCCGACTCCTTCGGATGGACGCACCCATGTGTGAGGAAGCGTAGGTACAGCAGGGCCACAAATGGTCTTGCATGCGCAACAGGATGAGATATAATCTCGAGGCGGCCATCGTATGGGAATCGGGCCCCGGTGTCAAGCTGCATCTCCCGGCAATACTCGACCGGGAGAAGTATTGTGATGGCCGAGAGCTGGAGAATCTTCGAACAGCTGGCACAACTGTCCATCTCTCTATCTAATAGAGAGCGGTTCTGTCCGTACGGAGTGGACTGCTCCGACCTGACGAAGAAGACTACGAACTAGAGAACAAGACTTCAAACCAGAAAGGCGGGAACGTGAAGCCCCTAGATCTCGCGAGACTCGTCATAAGCATCGTCTTGTGTCAGTCGGCCGGCGTCATTGGGTCGATCTTCACTGCTCGGTCAGTCTCCACCTGGTATCCAACCCTGAGACGGCCGTTCTTCAACCCCCCCAGTTGGGTTTTCGGGCCGGTCTGGATCACACTCTATCTGCTGATGGGAATATCCCTGTTTCTCGTATGGCGCAAAGGAGTCGGGACGGCGCAGGTCAGAGTAGCTATCGTCGCTTTCGCGGTACAGCTGATCCTGAACGCAGCATGGTCGGGTGCCTTCTTCGGCCTCCGCTCGCCGCTGGCCGGCCTGATAGTGATCCTGCTCCTATGGGTTGCCATATCGGTCACGATTGTGCTTTTCCGTCAGATATCGGCGCTGGCCAGCCTGATTCTGATCCCTTATATCGCCTGGGTGAGTTTCGCAGCCATTCTGAATGCCTCGATATATGCTCTGAACAGGTAGACCGGAGCCGATGCATCCCGGCTGACAGGCGGTTTCGTCCGGGTACACCGGAGTGCGATCATGAAGGTATTCATTACCGGCGGCAGTGGACTCGTCGGTCGATACGTGTCGCGGATGCTGGCAGCTGAAGGCCATCGGGTCACGATACTGAGCCGCTCACCCAGGGTCTCTCCGGATCTTCACCCGGGGATCTCGTACCTGGGAGGGGATCCCACAGAGCCGGGCCCCTGGCAGGAGAGACTGGCCGGGCACGACGCAGTCATCAATCTTGCCGGAGCGCCGATATTCAGACGCTGGACCGCAAGATATAAGCGAACTATCCTCGACAGCCGCGTCGAGACCACACGTAATGTGGTCAGCGCAACAGCGGCCAGCCCCGATCGCAGTCTCCATCTGCTCAACGCATCCGCGGTCGGGTACTACGGATTCCACGGCGACGAGACTCTGGATGAGGAGAATGGATCTGGCGATGATTTCCTGGCCCGGGTAGCGCGCGACTGGGAAGCCACGGCCGGGAAAGCCGCTGACGCAGGTGCGCGGGTGGTTCTGTGCCGGTTCGGCATCGTACTGGGAAGAGGCGGCGGTGCACTTGCGACCATGGTCGAGAACTTCCGGCGTCGCCCCGTAGCCGCCCTGGGGAGCGGTCGGCAGTGGGTTTCCTGGGTCCACCTCGAAGATCTCTCCAGGATCCTCCTATTCCTGCTGGAGCGCGGGGAGCTCAGGGGCGCAGTCAACTGCGTCTCCCCCAATCCCGTTCGCAACCGCGAGTTGACCGAACTGGTGGCACGCCAGCTCGGTAGATCGGTCTCACGCTTTCCGGTCCCCGGGTTCGCTCTCCGGCTCGTCATGGGCGAATTCGCCAATGCACTGCTCGAGGGACAGCGGGTGCTGCCCCGGAAGCTGCTGGAGGGCGGCTTCGCGTTCGAGTTCCCTGACCTGGACAATGCTCTGAAGGATCTGATGAGAGAGTCGGCATGATCCCGAGCGAATCGCCATGATCCCGAAGGTGGGGGTGCAGATGCTCGCCCGGCTGCCGCTCTCTGGCTACCTCAACGCTGATGCCACCCAACACTCTCGGGCCTGGCCGTGCGACGGCTACTTCATCGCGCAAAGCCGCAAAAGGATTTGACCGGTGCGAGTAGCCCATATAGAGTACCATGTCGTGCGTCTCTCTCATTGCTATCTCACGCGCGGCCGACAGTCAGGGGACGGATCGCCCCCGACTCGAGAGGCGCTCATCTATTGTCACGGTCCCGATCCGCTCGGCGGGGAACTGAGGCTCACGCTCAGATTCGTTCCGCTACAGACAGACCGGCCCGTAGTATTCTCTCGGATACTGACAACAGGGACACTTACGAGGCGGCTCTGTACCTTCCACAATGTAGCCGCACACACTGCACTTCCATTGTATCGGGTTCTCCCTCTTGTACAGAGTCCCGCCCTCGAGCATCTCCAGCAACTTCCTGTACCTGTCTCTGTGCGATGATTCGGCCCTGGCTATCTGCCTGAACAGGATCGCGGCGTCCTTGAATCCCTCTTCCTCCGCCTGCCTGGCGAACTCAGGATACATGGAGACGGTCTCGTAATCTTCTCCTCCCATCGCTTCTTTCAGATTCGCCGCCGTGTCCCCTATGCCGCCCAGCAGTCTGAACTCATCCTTTGCATGCTGCATTTCGTTCATTGCCGTCTCTTCGAAGATCTGGGCAATGTACTGGTGCCCCTCTCGGCGTGCGACCTCGGCGAAATAGGTGTACTTATTTCTGGCCTTAGACTCGCCCGCGAATGCCGCCGACAGGTTCTTCTCTGTCTTCGTCCCCTTCAGGTTCGCCATGCTTTCCCTCCGTTTCGCTTCCGTAGCTATGAGATGCACGCGGTGTCAGGTCCGTGCGCTGCCGTACGAAACCGGACGCGGATGAGATAACGTATCGGGTGACTGTTGCTATATATGAAGTCTTCTCGTTTGTCAATCCCCTTTCCGTCTTACGGGAGAAGGATGTCGCGGAGAGATCTCTCCCGAGACGATAGCACACAATGACGAACCCGGCCGCCCACGAACGTATCGCATGTCACTGCTGGATCTGTGAGCTCGCCACCGAGATAGACCCCTTCTCCTAGCATAGACGAAGCCGCTTTCACATGGTATGCCCCGAGGAAGCTGCCCGGGGACAGCTCAACTTCCCTCGCTCACC
This sequence comes from candidate division TA06 bacterium SM23_40, assembly GCA_001303705.1. Taxonomy (GTDB): domain Bacteria; phylum LJUI01; class LJUI01; order SM1-40; family SM1-40; genus SM1-40. Next base: position 6,838 of record LJUI01000026.1, on the reverse strand, counting down.
CCGAAGGGTGACGGGAGGTGTAGGGAAGCCTCGGGGCAATCATTGCGTTGGGCCGAAAGCGACTGTAGCCAGCGGAGGTCTCTCTGTCAATCTTCTTGACCAGTATAGCCAGAGCTAGGAACGCGCAAAAACACGTCTCGGACGATTCCACCCACCGTGCGAGTTGGATGAGACGAGAGCGTGATTCTGTGAGATGAGGACCAGTTGTGGGGGCAAACACAGTAATCGATCCCGCAGGCAGGTCGCACAAGGTAACAAAGGCGTGAGCTTCAGCTCACGCCAAACAGTTGGTGGAGGCGGCGGGAATCGAACCCGCGTCCGGAAACGGTTCGAAGGAGGCCCCTACATGCTTAGTAGGCCTACTTGATCTCACCCCGCTGGCCTCCGGCCACAGGATGCACAGCGGGGCCAGCCCTGTTCTTTCTCACCCTCCGTCCCCAGGGCCCGAACAAAGGGCCAGTCTGCTTTCGCGGCGCCCATCGGCGGTCTCGCAGACAAAGGCTGCCGCGGACGTAGCCACTCTTAGGCGGCTAGTGCGTAGTTGCTGTTGGCAACTATTGAGTTCCCGACTGTTTAGCGAGGTGACGGGACCTCGGCATGCAGCCTCGATCTCTTCCGTCCCCGTCGCAACCGATCGCCCCCACGCACATACGGTGTCGACCCTGTTCCCGTGCACAGCCAACTACACTGATATTGTAGCACACGGGCGGAAACAAGTCAACAGCGAATGGCCCTGGTTCGGGGAAGTACCCGGGTTCTCGATCTACTTCCCGTGCAGGTGATGAAGGGCCAGATGGAGATTTGCAGGGGGTTCCAGGGTGAGAAAGCGGAGGGACGGCATCCGTTTCACTTCACCGACGGCCCGGAGGCGCCAGGACGCGAGCGCCTTGGCACCCGGTAACAGAACCGAGAGGTGTCGTGCAGGCGGGCCCTCCGGAACGAGATGTCCGCCGCCGGGGTAAAGAACGCGAAGCTCGCGGAGCGGCCGGGAGAAGTGGTTGCTGATCGTCAACGCCAGTGTCTCCTCGACGAAGTCAATGGCAAACATCTCCTCGGCGAGAACGATCTCCTCAGCCAGGAATACCGGTCTCCCCTCCTCGTCCGGCCCGGCCTCCCGGGTCCGGGGCGAGCCGAGAATGACTACCATCTGACCGAGGAATGGCCTGAACGGCCCTATGGCCATGAGATCTCCAAGTCTGACAACAACGTCCTCCAGAGGCGCGGACACCTGCCTGTCGCTCTCCGCCCCGGCGTCCGTTCCCGGCGCCGCGGCCGCGGATGGACCCGTCCCGGCAGGCACCTCTCCTGATCCCCGACGCTCCCCGTACACTCTTTCGACCTTCCCGAGCAGAAGTCGGGATACGGAAGAGTCCTCGGGCATAGAACTCAATACTGCGAGCTGGCGGAGAAATTCCTCCTCCTCCGCAGACCGCATCTTCACCGTCTGCCGCACCTCACCACACCCATAGACTGCGTACAGGAAAATGACGACCATCGCCACACAGATCGGCGCGAGGAACACGCCCACCGGGGCCATGAGAACGCCCCCGACCACAGCGCCGAGGAGCGCCCCCGCCACACCGGACCATGAGGCCCCGAGCCGCTTTACTCCAACGGCGGTGGCGATGTAGTCGATCACCAGGGCAAGCGCAGTCAGCCCGCCGAGGCCGAGAAGCTTCCCCCACGTGACCTTTTCGAAGTGAGTGAAGATGGCGTACACGAACGCACCGAGGAAGATGAGCGGGGCGCCGGGCAATACCGGGAGCAGGCTGCCAACGAGCCCGACGAACATGAGGAGAAGGACAGCTATCAGCAGGATGGTGTGCATAGCGACTCGCCCTGAGTCCGGCTACTCTCCGTCCTCGATCTCACGCAGCCAACCCTGGGTGAGGACCTGACCGGTGAGCTCGGAGAGGATATCGAAGAACGCGATGACAAGATCCTTACAGGCCGCGGCAAGGGGCTCTGCCCTGGCCTCGTCGAGATCGCTGAACGCGTCGAATGTGACGCCACCATCCTCGATGCCTAGATCTGTCGCTATCGGATGGTCCATCGCGACCCGGCTGACTGCCTGGGTGGCGAGCAGATCCGCGATACCGGTCCCCATCGTCGCAACCATTCGCCTCTTCAGTCTACCGAGTATCCCCTGGTAGTACTCGAGGCGCGCTGCCGGACTCCGATCCACATCCAACAGACGTTCAAGCTGCTCCATCATCGGTCTGCCCTTCCTATGCGCAACATACGTTCCCCATTCCCGTCGACCACGCTAGCCGGGCTGACGCTGAATCGCCCCCACCACCCGATCTCTTCCGGCCTCCTTTGCCTGTCTGAGCGCCCGGCGCGCCTGCTCGAGCATCGCTTCGTGGGAGATCCCGGACAGAGCAGGGAAGCTGGCAACGCCGGCGCTGACAGTCATCATAGAGGACTCCGGAAGGCCGGAGAATTTGTGCTCCCGCACGCGGAGTCTCAGGCGCTCCGCGAGCGCCACGGCCCCGGCATAGTCTGTCTGCGGCAACAGGAGGGCGAATTCTCCTCCACGCAGACGAGCGACGACATCGACCTCGCGCGCGGTCCTCCCGAGGATCGATGCCAGCTCGTACAGGATGACGTCCCCCTGACGATGTCCATGGGCATCGTTGATGTGGCGGAAATGGTCGATATCGATAACGATGAGCGACAGCGTAGAGTGGTATCGCTGCGCTCGCGCGAAATCCATTCGGAGACACTGCCGAAAGAAGCGACTGTTGTATACGTCTGTCACCGTGTCGAGTATGGCGAGAAGCTTCGTCTTCTGGAGATTGACATTCTCCATTGCCGAGGCGATCTCATTGGCAAAGATCGAGAGTATACGCAGATTGTCCTCAGTGAACGCTCGCTCTCGGGCCGCCCCGCTGCTCAGCATTCCGTACAGCTGACCTCGCGCCACTATCGGCACCGTGAGGTACGAGTTAAGCTCACTCGCCGGCGTCTCCTCCTCCTCTTCCACATCACTCCCGCGCTGAAAGGCGAGGACGACGAGGTTCTCGACGTCGAGCTCCTTTCCCGCGGCAGCAGCGAGCCCCCGGATGAGGCGATTCTTCACCGCGGCACTGTACTTCTCTTCCAGAGGCCGCGCTGCATCGATCAACAGCTCTGCCCTCGACTCGTCGCCGAGCGTCAACAGCGCCACGCTGTCGTAGTCGATGACCTCCTTCAGGTGGCTGAAGGCCCTCTGGGCGATCTGCCTCGGATCGAGGGTCGAGAGAAGATCTTTGTTCAGGCGGTACAGTACCGGCAGCTCGCCTATCATGTCCGCCAGACGCTCCCGCCTCGACGATGCCTCCATATGCTGACCCTCCGTGGCTCATACTCTGATTGAGTGTCTTCTGCCGGGCTTGAAGGGCTGGCGCACGGCAGAATCATTATCTCATACAGCACTTTAAGTTACCAGGATAACTAACAGAATATCAATTCATTATACGTATTTCACTGACCCTCGTCCCAGTGGACTGAGAGCTCCCTTCCCATCTCGAACCCGGGTTTGGGACGGGCGCGGGCCAGGTCCATGGCCTCCTGCGAGAGCGCGGTCACCAGGATGGGCAACGCGACGGTGGCGTCGGCGCGGACCGTCACCATCGCCGCATCAGACGAGATCTTGCCCCAGGATTTGGCCTCGTCGAAGGTGCATCCACTCAGCCCCCCCCAGAACGGGGCATCGGCCGTAATCTGGATGGCATAGCGGTGCCCCTCCTTAGTCCGCTGGTCACGCGGAAGCAACACCTCGGTCTGCTGGATGAAGTTCTTCGGGGTACCTCCCCCGACGTAGATCACTCCGGAAGACGGTGAGCCCTCGACGATCCGGCCCGTCTCTGCCACGTCCGATACAACATCGAAGATGATCGGAACTCTCTTTCCTGCTTCACTCCGCAGGAGCGCCAGGCCGATAGAGGAGTCCCCGATCGCGGGGCAGTAGATCGGTATACCTGCACGATACGCCTCGCTCACCATGCACCGGTCGTGCCCGCCCTCGCTCAACACCCTGCCAACCTCATAGAGATACTCTCTCGTCGTCCAGGCCCTACTCAGATCGAGCTGAGTGGCCCACGTAGCGAGCTGATAGTCAGTGGCCCGGAATTCGTCTTCGCTGGCGAGCGTATCATAGATCCTGTCGACTGCCGCCTCTCTCAGTTCCTCGTCGGGCAGCCCGGGATGGCCTATATAGTGGCGCCGCCCAAGGGACTCATGGATATCGTGAAAGAGATTGGCCCCGGTGACAACGAGGCAGTCGATGAAGCGATGCTCAATGAGGAAGACCATCAGCTTTCGCATGCCGGCAGGGATCATCGCTCCCGCGAGCCCCAAGAAGATGACATTGCGATGCTGGAGCATCTCCTTCCAGACCGCGAATGCTTTCGAGAGATTCCGCCCCTGAAACGAGATCCTGCCCATTCGCTGCAGGAGCGATGCCACGTTTGCGTCTGGGTCGACCTCGAGCGGCACAACGGGTCGGTCGAGAAATCGTCTTGTCACGTGTTCCCCTCGTCGTGAGTATCGGTATCTTCCGGAGCAAAGACGGCAGCGGCCACCACCGTCGTCCACAGTCCGCTCTTATCCCCGATGGCCGTCTGTGTAGTGTTCGTTGTGCGCACGATCTGGTCGCTGATCTTCCATATCTCCTTCCGCGCGTCGTAGCTCCAGTCAGGATCGAACTCGACGCCCAGGATAGTCGCGAGCATGCTGGCGGCCAGATCTTCAGCGTAGTCCCCTGCCTTCACCCCCTTCTCGCCGAAGCTATGGTGCTCGGACAGGTAGCCGAAGTTGGCAGGATCCTTGGGTATGGCAACACCGATCGATGCCGCGATCAATCGGTGAGGCTCGTTTGTCGCGTTCTCGCTCAGCACGACGTAGACGATCTGCCCCGGCGTCAGGCGACCCAGGCCCTCGGCGCGCGTGATCAATCGGCATCCGGGGGGAAAAATGCTCGAGACACGAACTATGTTGTAGTCGGCGATGGCGGCGTTCCGGAGCGCCATCTCGAAGCTCGTGAGCTTTTCCCGGTGCCTGCCCACGCCCTTAGTCAAGAATGCACGCTGCGGCACCACAGTTCGACTCCTCCTCTATGTGTTAAGATCCTCACCCCTGGTCCTCGATCCCTTCAGGGGACCGCCCCTCTCGAACAGAGAAGAAACGCCCAATCGATCCCACTGCGCCGAGGTCCGCCTCTCATCGCAGCGCGTCCGAGAGGGCGAAAAGAGATGGTACGCCGCGAAGGAATCGAACCTTCAACCCACGGATTAAGAGTCCGTTGCTCTGCCTAGTTGAGCTAGCGGCGCACACCATTCTAATCACTAGGTTATTCTCAAGGTAGACCCACTCTTATCCTGACGCATCACACGTACTCCGATCACCACGCACACCGCCCGGCCGAGATCCAACTGCTCGACGTGGTGTGCCGAGGGACTCGACCATCGGCGCGAAAAATACCACATCCAGACATGATTGTCGAGAGGTTTTTCGCCTTCTCCCGCAAAAACCGCTCCGAAGGAGCCCGCCCCGGTGGTCGGCCGTCGTCACCCTCCCCGAGGACGGTGCCCGAAACGGAGATTTTCGGTGGACTTTCGAGACATGGCATGATAGACTGTAATGCCAGAAGCGGAGAAACGTTATCCGCCTGTCGCTGCTGGCTGACGGAGTTCGCTCAGGCCACCACGGCGCCGAATTTGCGGCCCCGCGCACCTCCAGCCTGTGACCGCCCGCTGGTCAATCGGTAAACTCGATCCAAGGGAGGATGAACCACGTCAATCGCACTCGAAAATGGCTCCCGCTGCGCCGTCATTGGCGGAGGGCCTGCGGGTTCGTTCTTCAGCCTGTTCGCCCTCACCATGGCGAAACGCGCGGCCATCGATGTAAGAATCGATATCTATGAACCACGGGATTTCTCTGTGCCCGGGCCGGAGGGGTGCAACATGTGCGGGGGAATCGTTTCCGAGTCCCTTGTCCAGGCCCTGGCCGTGGAAGGAATCCATCTTCCGGATGATGTTGTTCAGAGAGCGATCGACTCATATATCCTCCACACCAATCAGGGGAATGTACACATCGAGACCCCGCACAACGAGAAGAGGATCGCGACGCTCCACCGCGGGGCCGGCCCCAAGGGCGTTTCGAAAACACTGTGGAAGAGCTTCGACGCACTCCTCCTCAACCTGGCGCGGGGGGAGGGCGCCCGAGTGTTGCCAGCCAGGGTCTGTGACATTGTGTGGCGGGACAAGCGCCCCGAGATCGAGTGTCGGGGGAAGGAACCGAGGCCGTACGATCTTGTCGTTGTAGCCTGCGGTGTCAATACGAGCGGGCTCCGCCTCCTCGAGAACCTCGGCTTCGGGTACCGCCGTCCGCAGACAATGCAGACATTCATCACTGAGATCATGCTCGGCAGGAAGACGATTCAAGAGTGGTTCGGAAGTTCGATGCACCTGTTTCTTCTCAGTAATCCGTCGATCGAGTTTGCTGCTTTCATCCCCAAGGGCGACTTTGTCACTGTCTGCCTCCTGGGGAGGAGCATCGACAGAGCATGCGTCCGCTCGTTCTTCAAGGATCCTGCTGTACGAGGCTGCTTCCCTCCCACGTGGAGAATACCTGATGACGCGTGCCGATGCTCCCCCAAGATCAATGTAGGAGAGGCCATTCGTCCCTATGCAGACCGAGTCGTCGCCGTAGGGGACTGTGGGGTATCGCGCTTATACAAAGACGGAATCGGGGCCGCCTACCGCACAGCCAAGGCTGCCGCCAGGACCGCGATTTTCAGCGGAGTATCGGCACAGGACTTCGAGCGGCACTATGCCACGATCTACTCACACCTGAG
>LJUI01000139.1 GCA_001303705.1 candidate division TA06 bacterium SM23_40 | reverse complement strand
CGGAGCAACTTGATCGCAGATGTTACGGGATGGAGATCGAGCCCAAGTATGTCGCCGTCACCCTCCAGCGGATGGTAGACTTGGGAGCGGGGCTCGAACCAAGACTGGTCAAGTAGGATGGCAGGACGCAAGAGCAAGCTCACTCCAGAAGTCCAAGAGCGGATCTGTGAAGCGATCCGCCTCCAGATGCCCTACAAGATGGCGGCCCAGCGTGGCGGCATCGACCATTCCACCCTCAACCGCTGGCTGGACAAGGGCGAGAAGGATCCGGGCAGTATCTACGGCACATTCCGCGCAGCAGTGAAGGAAGCCGAAAGCGACGGCGTTACCGAGCTTCTCGCCATTATCCGCATCGCAGCAAAAACACACTGGCAGGCCGCAGCGTGGTTGCTCGAGCGCCGCTATCATTCCGAGTTCGGACGCACGCTCGCCCGGGAGCCCATTTTCGATGCGAATGAAGAGGACAGCGGGATTCGAGAACAGATGCGCCTGGTGATCGGTGGCAAGAAAAAGACAGCGAGCAAGACCGGAAGCGGGAACGGTTCGGCGGCGTAGCCCGCAGGACTGGCGCGTCACCCTCCACGGATTTGCACATCATCTTTCCCGTAAGATGTGGTGGCCGTTCGATCATCTGGTCTACATTTCCGAGCAACTCGCTGGCGGGCTCGACCGCGGCCGGTGGATCATCAACATGCCACCGCAGCACGGAAAGAGCTCCCTGCTCTCTCACTGGCTTCCCACCTGGTACCTCGAGGCGTTTCCGGAGCACTGGGTCATCATCACCTCGCATGAAGCAAAGCTTGCGGCTCACTGGGGAAGAAAAATTCGAGACACCTTCTCCAGCCGACAACAGCTGCTGACGAAGGCCCGCCAGGACGTGCGAGCCGCAAGCCGCTGGTACACGGCCCATGGGGGCGGGCTCATCGCTGCAGGCGTCGGGGGCGCGATCACTGGCTATCCCGGCCATCTGATGATCATCGACGATCCCTTCAAGAACTGGGAACAGGCGCAATCGGTCACCTACCGGCGCAGGGTTCTCGAGTGGTTCCAGTCCACGTTCTACACCCGCGCCCAAGAGAACGCGACGATGATCCTAATCCAAACTCGCTGGCACCAGGCTGACCTCGCGGGTTGGCTTCTCAAAGAGCACTCTGACCCGTGGAAGCTAATCAAGCTTCCGGCGATAGCAGAAGACAACGATCCCCTTGGGCGCAAGATCGGAGCTCCGCTTTGCGAGCACCGATTCAGCGAGAAGGAACTGATGCTTCGGCGCAAGGCGGTGGGCGAACGGGTCTGGGCCGGGATGTTCCAACAACGCCCGCGGCCAGCGGAAGGAACGATTTTCAAGGAGGAGTGGCTTCGCTACTGGGATGCTCTGCCAGATCGATTTGACAGAATAATCCAGAGCTGGGATATGAGCTTCAAAGACGCTGACTCTTCGAGCTTCGTGGTGGGCCAGATCTGGGGTGCAGTGAGCGGAAACTACTATCTGCTCGATCAGCGACGAGATCGCCTTGATTTTGTCGCAACCCTTCACGCGATCCCTCCGCTTTCTCAGCGGTGGCCCGAGGCGCGAAGAAAGCTTGTCGAAGACAAGGCGAATGGACCGGCAATCATTTCCGCACTGAAATCTCAGATCCCCGGATTGATTGCGGTGAACCCCAAGGGCAGTAAGGAAGCAAGGGCGCAGGCCGTTGCCCCGCTCTGGGAGTCAGGCAATGTCTGGATCCCGAATCCGAAGCTTTACCCATGGGTTGCCGAATTCATCGACGAGGTGACAACCTTCCCGTCCTCTGCGAATGATGACCAGGTGGATGCCATGAGTCAGGCACTATCCGATCTGGATGACAGCAGGGCTGCGGCGATGGGTGATATCAAGCTCCCGGACTTGACCGGCGCGAGCCCCTTTAGTACCGTCTCTTAACCCACCCAGAGGCGAATATGCCGCGAAAAAAGAAACAAGAGGACACCGGAGCGGGAGTGAGCCGGCTCAACGCCAACCTGTCTCGTGAGCTCGGGAAGACCGGGCTGAAGCAATATAGCGGACGTCTTGACGAGGAATTCCTACAATCCCTCAAGGGAGATCGGGGGCTCAAGGCATTCCGTGAGATGTCTGAGAATGATCCGGTCGTCTCCTCGATGCTGTTCGCGATCGAGATGCTCATTCGCCAGGTCTCATGGGACGTGGAACCAGCCGGCACCGAAAAAGAGCACGTCGGGGATGCGGAGTTTCTGGAATCCTGCCTCTGGGACATGGACACCCCCTTCACCGAAATCGTCAGCGAGATCCTGACAATGCTTCCCTTCGGATTCTCGCTTCATGAACTGGTCTACAAAGTCCGTCGCGGCATGTCAGCGAAGATTTCCTCACAGCACGACGACGGGAAGATCGGTTGGCGCAGGCTCCCCATTCGTGCCCAGGACACCATCGATCGCTGGGAATTCGGAGAGGGGGGAGACACCCTGGCAGTGGTGCAGGTCGCCCCCCCGGATTTTCATGAGGTCACCATCCCAGCCGAAAAGTTCATCAACTTTCGCACGACGTGTCGACGTGGGAATCCCGAAGGGCGTTCGGTTCTCCGCGGAGCATACCGACCGTGGTGGTTCAAGAAGCGGATCGAGGAGTTCGAAGCAATCGGAGTCGAGCGCGATATCTGCGGGATCCCCTTCGCCACGGTGCCGGTTGAGCTGCTCTACGATGGAGCTGGTGCGCGAGAGAAAGCCCTTCTCGCAGAGATCCAGAAGATCGTCCGGAACATCAGAATGGACAGCCAGGTCGGTGTGGTCTTTCCTGCGGTCTATGATGATGGGGGCAACCTGCTCTATGATCTCAAACTGCTCTCCAGCGCGGGTACCAAGCAATTCGATACGTCGAAAATCCTGACGCGGTATGACCAGCGAATCGCGATGACGGTGCTCGCCGACTTCATTCTGCTCGGTCACGAGAAAGTCGGAAGCTTCGCTCTTGCCAGCTCGAAAACCGAGATCTTCGCCACCGCTCTCGGGGCATGGTGTGACACCATTGCCGAAACATTCAACAGGGACGCGATTCCGCGCCTGATGGAGATCAACGGACGGTCCGCCCCATATCCAAACCTTGTCCACGGAGACATCGAGAGTCCGGACCTGGCCGAGCTGGGGGCCTACATCACCGCGATTGCTGGAGCTGGCGCCGAGCTGTTCCCAGATGACAAGCTTGAGCGACATCTGAGGAGGGTAGCCAGCCTGCCGGAGCCAGAGAAGGAATAGATGCCGTTTGTCGCCCATCCGGCGCTTGTCCCGCTGGAGAAACGCCTGATCCCGAAGCAAAGAGCCGTTTTCGGCGCAGCGGCCCGCGTTGAGGGAGAGATTGCCAAGCACGTCAAAAAGGCTCTTCTTTCCCTCCGGGATCGAGTTCCGATCGGCGAATTGGCTAAGATGCTTGACACAGCGACCGTCGAGGACGTCTGGCGCAAGACCAACGGGGGAGGCATCGAGGCCATCGCCAGCGGGCTAAGCGAAGAGCTGAACAAGGGCCTCGTCTCCGGCGGGCGACTTGCAGCAAAAGAGATGGGAAAGATCGTCGTGCTGGATCCCATGCGCCCCGCTGTTCGGAAATGGGTTGATGATCACCTGCTAGAACTTGCCAAACAACTGAGCGACACATCCAGAGCAGCCATCAGCAACACGCTGCGGGACGGAATCACCAGGGGAAGACACCCAGGGCAGATCGCGAAAGACATCCGGCGCTCTCTCGGGCTCACGGAACGACAGGGCACAGCGGTGTCTCGCTACTGGGGCCAGCTTCAAAAGGAGGGCGTGCCCTACGCCAAAATCGAGCAGCGCGCCCAGAAATATTCAGAACGCTTGATCGGCCAACGGGCCCGGACCATCGCAAGAACCGAGAGCATCTCTGCTGTCTCACAGGGGCGAGCACAGCTCTGGCAGCAGCTCAAAGACGAAGATGCCTTTCCTGAAGGATACGTTCAGGAGTGGCTGACCGCGGGCGATGATCGAGTGAGCGAGGAGATCTGTGCTCCGATGCAAGGGCAGCAGAGGCCGATCGGAGAGCCCTTCACGACGGGAGACGGGCAGAAGATCGATGCGCCGCCAAGTCACCCCAATTGTCGATGCACGGTAGTCTTGGTCCAGGAGGGGAGAAAACGCTGATGGACACGCGCAAGCTCGTCGAGGGCATCAGGAACACGGTGATCGCGGTCGCGGCGATCGCCGCAGCCATGGGCTATTCGAAGGGCGACAGCGCGGAGGGCGCGGTTGACCGGATGCTTGAGCAGCTCAGCGAGCGGGTAGCCAAGCAGGAAGCCGTGATCAACGCTCAGTCCGAGAAGCTCGAGAAGCTCGCCCGACGGATGATCTTCTTTCAGGGTCACCAGGCCGGGATCAGCGCCGGAGCACTCCAGGCCAAGGCAGAGCAGCTCGAGCGCCAGCTTGCCGAGACCCGCGCCCGCCGGCCACGACCCAAGGTGCTGAACACGCTTCGCGGCGAGAAGCGACCGGCGAAGCCCGCCAAGCGACCGCCACCCGAGCCAGCCCCGCCACCTCCGGAGCAGCAGAAGATCCCGCGACTTGAACCCATGCAATTCAGGCGGGGGAAGTGATGGACAAGACGAAACAGGCAATCGAAATCATGTACGCCGTCGTGACTGCGACCCTGGATGCTGGCAAGTTCACAATCCCGCAATTGGAGCACGTCGCGGGATTCTTCGAGGCCCGGGCAGAAGAGACCCGTGCACTGCTACGAAAGATCGAAGCAGGGGAGCGCAAACCGATCGATGAGCCCCCGAGGCTGGTCATTGTCCCGAAACTGGAGATAGAGCCATGAGCCCGACGCCAGAATATCTCAGCCGGTTCCTGGCGGCAGCACGTGACAACCTGCCGTCATGGGTTTATCAACAGCTTCACCAACAGGCGCTTCCGAAGGCCGGCGGTGATGCCTCCTGGCGGTCTCCGATGATCTCGCCGCTCGAGAAGATCGCCCTAACCATGATTGCCGACAAGGCCAAGGGGCTGTCAGATGACGATCTGCGAGCAATTCGCTCTGCGCTCTCGCGATGGAGCAGACAGGCTGGACGACGCGGCGACGAGATCGAGGGGCTCGCAGAGGCAGTTGAAACCATCAACGGCGAGGCCAAGCGGCGCGGGTTCGTGGAAAAGTCTGAACAGGTGCGCGAGCTTCTCTCCTACGCCGGAGCAGATCCGACCGAGATCCAGACCCTGATCTTCGACAAGGACAAGTTCCCCACCGAGGCATCGGTGCGCGCCTGGATCAAGGACCACGATTTCAAGCTCAGCCCGAACCCGGGGATCGACGAAACAGACAGCGGTTGGCGCGTCCGACAGCGCGACCCGGGAGATTTCCAGGAGGGTTCGTTTCGCACCATCGATATCACCGACGGCGTGAAAGCAGTGATTGGCCGGCTGAAGCAGCAGAAATCGGAAGATGATGAAGATCGATCGCTCGTCCCGATTCTCTGTGCAGCTCCAGAAAAGCAGATCGCCTATTACCTCGTGGCCCGGCCCGGGATGATGGATACCCATGGGCATCAAATCAGCCGCGAAGAGATCGAGAAGGGCTGCTATGGCTACATGAACTCTCAGAAGCTGAAGTTTGAGCATGGACAGCCCATCGATGGCAGAGCTCGACTTGTGGAAAATCTGCTGATACCAGACGATGTGAAGACCTTTCATGGCAGGCGCGTCGAGCCTGGCGATTGGATCGCCGGTATTCACTATCCGGACAAGGCGCTTTGGAAGCAGGTCATCGACGGGGATTACGGAATCTCGTGGGGCGGCTACGCCGCGAAGGTGATCCGTGACTGAAGCGTATTCGACAAAAGAAGTTTCTGAGCAGACCGGGATCCCGGTATCCCGTCTGCAGTTCTGGGTTCGCGAGGGCATTCTGAATCCATCTTGTAGCGGAGAGGGAAGGCGCCGACGTCTCTCATGGAGCGAACAGGACATCCGCGATGCTCGGCGCCTCAGCAATGGCAAGGGGAAGACATCCGCGATTCTCGCCCTGGTCGATCGGGCTGAGCCGCTGAAGGACCGTCCACGCCTTGCTGGCGAACTCATCGCCGTCGGGAATGATGGTGCCAGAATTTTCTCCCCAGACACCACGCTGGGAGAGGTCAAGCGGAAGCTCGGAAAATTTGTGCTCCTGATTGCTTGACACTTAATCTCTTATCCACTTTCCTGTAAGGCCATGAGCACATGGCTAGAAGAACTTGAGGTGCTTGAGCTCTCTCCTGTCAAGCGCCCGGCCAACCGCGCAAAACGTCTCTTTCAAAAATCGGAGGAAGGTATGTCCAAGGAGCTGATGGAGCAGCTCGAGGAGATCGCCAAGGCCGAGAAGCTGGCCGGCGATGATCTCGAGGCTGTCAAGACGGCCCTGAAGGCGCTTGGCGGCGTCGAGAAGGGCAAGATCCCGCAAGGCGTCTTCTCGATGCTGGCGTCCCTCGCCGGCTATCCCTATCCCGCGAAGAAGAGCGAGGGCGACGACGACAAGCCCGGGATCGAAGAGATCCTGAACAGCGTCGACGCGAAGGTCCGTCCGCAGCTCGAGGCGGTGTTGAAAGCGAA
>LJUI01000138.1 GCA_001303705.1 candidate division TA06 bacterium SM23_40 | reverse complement strand
CCTTGTGTATGCCTCTTGTGTTGCAGTGTTACAGTACCATTTCTTAGCTCTTGCAGAAACAATGATATGTGTGATCTCTGCTTGTCGGTTAGACGACCAAACTCATGCGCAAAACAATGCCTTATTCGTACAAAGTTTAGTCAAGTCCGAAATCTTGTGTAAATTGGTTCCGTATTCTTGGGATGGACCGGGTGATCGGATAGAGTGCGAAGCGAGCTAGGCTCACCCGGCCCGGCGGACCGCCTCAGCGATGGCTACCTCCTGATTGTCGGACAACAAGGACATGTCAAGATACCGCCTGCCGGTCATCCATTCTTCGTCCTGTTCCTGGCACAGGGCAGAGACAAGGCGCAGGCAGGAGGCTCGATGGGGAAAGATTCGAACTACTCGTGTGCGGCGGCGAATCTCCTGGTGCAGCCGCTCCTGGCCGTTGGTCGTGCGGATGCGGCGACGGTGTGCCTCAGGGAACGAGAAGACCGCGAGGGTCTCGGGGCCCTCGGCTTCGAGCCATTCGGCCAGTTCCGGATAGTTCGGGCGCAACTGGTCGACGAGCTCACGAAGCCGCTCTTCAGCCTGCGGGCGGTCGGGTGCATCGTAGACATTCCTGAGGGCTCCTAACACCCAGCTGCGGTCGCGGCGGCGTAAGCGGATCATCAGATTGCGCATGAAGTGAACCTGGCACCGTTGCCAGCAGGCACCCTGGAAGAAGCGGTCGATCGCCCGGCGAAGCCCCTCGTGGCGGTCGGATATGACTAACTGGACCCCTCTCAGACCACGGTGGTACAGCCGGCGGAACAGCTCCGCGTAGTCTGCCTCATTCTCGCTGTGATTGACATCGACTGCCAGAATCGATCGGTAGCCGGCGCCATTCACCCCGACGACGGTGACCGCTGCCATGCTGACGACTCGACTATCGTGACGTACCTTCTCATACCGTGCATCGACGAACAGGTAGGGCCACTCCCCCTCGAGCGGGCGGGTGCGCCAGGCTTCGAGCTGGCCGTCCAGACCGGCTGCCAGCGAGGAGACCATGCTGCGGGAGAATGAACTGCCACACAGCGTCTCAGTGATCTCAGTAACCTTGCGGGTGGAGACCCCTTGGATGACCATCTCCATCAGTGCGAGCACCAACGCCTTCTCATTGCGCTGATAGCGACCGAAGAGTGAGGGCTGAAAGGTGCCTTTGCGGTCACGGGGAACCAAGAGCTGGATAGGCCCCACCCGCGTCTTCACCGTTCGAGGATAGCCGCCGTTACGATACCCTTTGCGCCGCTCGGTCCGTTCATAGTGATCGGCGCCCAGGTGAGCGGCAAGTTCGCCCTCGAGGAGCTGCTGGAGAGTCTCCTCAACGATGCCGCGCAAGAACTCAGGATCATCAAGGAGAATCTGTTGCAGATCCGACGGATTCGTGCTAGCTTGGGATTGAGCCATGGCGAGTTCCTCCTGTACCTAAGGGTGAATGGTTATTACCCCAAGATACAACGGAACCTAAGGGTGAATGGTTATTACCCCAAGATACAACGGAACCGCTGTGGCTCAACACCTTTCTACACCCGGTCTGCGATTTTACACAATATTAGGGACACAACCCCTTCGACTCTCAGGACAGATGCAGATATCGGATGTCTGACCCTCTGATGACAGACGAGAGAGGTGGCTGAAATGGATGGACGAAGGTTGTTGAGGCAGAATGCATCGACACTCCGCACATTGACTCTGATTTTTGCGCTGCTGCTTCCCAGGGGAGTTCTGGCATCAGGAGACGCGGTTGCGACTGACCTCTACTCTCTGGACTATCGTGATGCGCTCGCGACCCCCGATACGACCGAGGTCTACGAGTATGTGCTCTCATGGGGGGAACATGGGTCAGGGCCGGGGCAGTTCAACGGAGCTACCGGGATGGGGAACGATCGGTACGGAAACATCTATGTCTGCGACGACCTGAACTGCCGTGTCCAGAAGTTCGACAGCTTGGGGAACTTCCTGTTGATGTTCGGGGAGTGTGGCCAGGGACCAGGCCAATTCCACGCGCCGCGGGACGTTGCCGTGGACGATAGCAGCTACATCTTCGTCATAGATAGGGGCAATGACAGAGTAGAGAAATTCGACAGCCTTGGCCAGTTTGTGCTTGAGTTTGGGGGATACGGCCACGAGCCCGGACAGCTTGACCATCCTCAAAGTATTGCCTCAGGGGATAGCGGGTATGTCTACGTTGTAGACACGGATAACTACCGAGTCCAGCGGTTTACGAGTGGCGGCGAATTCGACACGTTGTGGGGCCCGCCCGATTCGATGACCTACCACGACCACGTAGTGGCGACATATTCCAGGTCTGTCTACGCGGTGTGGTCGAGATCGGAACCGGTGCCAGAGAAGCGCATCTATCGGAGTGACGTGGTTGGGAACACGATTCTCTGGTTTGGTGCCTTCGGGAGCGGGCCAGGCCAGTTCCAGATGCTCCATGATATGGCGACCGATCCAGAAGGTAGTCTTTTCATGGGAGACTGGTGGCTGAGCCGGGTGAGCAAATTCGACAGCCTGGGCGCCCTTGTCACGATGTGGGGTTCTCATGGCTCAGAGCCAGGGCAGTTTGGAATGATCGCGGGGATCACTACTGACTTCTACGGCAACGTATACGTATCGGACTATAGTCACGACCGAATTCAGAAGTTCCAGAGGAGGTTTGTGAATGTAGAAGATGGGGCGGATGAGGAACTGGAGACCGAGCGGACACTGCGGTTGGGTCCAAACGTGCCCAATCCGTTTGCTAGCTCCACAAGTATTACGTACGTGGTGCCTGGGATCGAAGGATCGAAAGGCACCACGGTGCGGCTCGTGATCTATAACTTGCTCGGTCAGGCACTGGTTACGCTAGTTGATGCAGAGCAGCCTCCTGGTTCCTATACTGTGACCTGGGATGGCCGCGATGCGCGAGGTCGAGAGGTAGCGAGCGGCGTCTACCTCTGCCGTCTGGAAGCAGTCGAGTTCACGGAGACGAAGCGGATGGTGCTGGTGCCAATAGCAGTCAGCGCACATTTCGAGTGAGGAGACGATATCCGACCGTGAGAACCTACAAACGAGGCAGATACTGGTACGTGGACTTCACCCATAAGGGCCGGCGTATCCGCCGGAGGATCGGCCGGTCGAAGCGGCTGGCGGAGCTCGCGCTCAAGGACATCGAAGTGAAGGTCGTCAAGGGCGAGTTCTTGGGCGCGTACGAGGATCGGCGCCTAGTGTTTGAGGAGGTGGCTGAGGAATATCTAGAGTTTTCTGAACTGAGGAAGGCTAAGTCCTCATATGAGCGTGATATTACGAGCCTCAGGCCGAACCTCATCCCTCACTTCGGCGATGAATACATTGGCAACATCTCTACCAAGCATATCGAGCAATATGTAGCCAAACGACGGCAACGCGTTTCACCCGCCACCATCAACCGTGAGCTTTCCTGTCTTAAGCACCTCTACACTAAGGCTATAGAATGGGGGTATGTTCGGGAGAACCCAGCAAAGGCCGTCAAGAAGCTGAAAGAGCCGCCCGGAAGGGTGCGATATCTCCAGCAAGAGGAGATCGATGCGCTCTTGGCTCACTGCTCGCCGCACGTACGTCGCATTGTGGTCGCTGCGATTCACACTGGAATGAGAAGATCCGAACTTCTATCACTCAAGTGGCAGGACGTGAACCTCAGGCAGAGGACGGTCACCGTTCGGAACTCCAAGAACAACGAGCAGAGGACCATCCCGATTAACTCCACACTACTTCAGGAACTGAAGAAAACTCCCAGGCATATTCGGAGCGACTTTCTGTTTTGCGACTCCGAGGGGAGGCCATATGGCGATATCAAGAAGGGGTTCAGGGGAGCAGTGAAAAGGGCCGGGATCGAGGATTTCAGGTTTCATGACCTCAGGCATACCTTTGCCTCTCACCTGATGATGGGGGGAGCAGATCTGAGGACGGTACAGGAGCTCTTGGGTCACAAGGGCCTCTCGATGACGATGAGATACTCCCATCTCTCGCATAAGCACCTCGAGGGAGCGGCGGAGTCTCTTGCGAGGCAACTCCTGGGCACACTGGACGAACCCCGAGTGCGTGACAAGTCGGACGATCGCTAGATTGTCCACGACAAACCACCTCGCTAGCTCCAATCATGACTGGCTCACGGCGCCAGACTTGGCGAGCGGCGAAGATTTGGTGCGATTGCCAGAGCAGCAGTGGTTCATGACCGGGTC
Organism: candidate division TA06 bacterium SM23_40; assembly: GCA_001303705.1. GTDB lineage: Bacteria > LJUI01 > LJUI01 > SM1-40 > SM1-40 > SM1-40. The sequence goes on along the minus strand of LJUI01000138.1, from coordinate 5,386 downwards.
ATGGATCCAGTTGGAAGAGGGGGCAGGGCAATCAAATGCTGCTGCCCGAGCGGGAGGTGAACGACATGAAATGGAGCGAAAGAACACAAGTAGGTCTGCTTCTGGCGTGCGTGTCCGTGATCTGCGCTTCTGCGTCCTCATCGGAGTCCCTCGAGCAGTTCGCAGAGCTGCAGCACATCGCCGAGGATCACACTATCTCGTACAAGGAAGCTGTGCCGAGAATGGAGGCCCTCTTCGGCAGGCTCGACGATCCGCAGATAGTGAAGGCGGTCATGTTGCTGTCTAGAGAAGGCAGCGAATCCGTATGGGCACAAATGACACGCGCCCCGGAAGGGGAGAACGGTCCGAGCGAAGAATGGTACAGGTTCAAAGCGGAATGGGACAGATACGATGAGGCAGTCTGCATCGGGATGTGCAGACTTGTTCAAATAGGAACGTCTGAGAGTATCAAGCACCTCGTTGATCTGACTTCTCACTATCTTGGCGAAACGAACTGCGAGATACTTCTTCAGCGCATTACGGAGGTTGGAGAACCAGCATTGGAGCACCTGAGATCAAAGCTCCGGGAGCAAGAGGCGCTGAAAGAAGGCAGAGATGAGGGAGGGGAGGAGCAAGCTCAGCCCGCCATCGAGTATTGGGCTGTAATCGGAATGCTAGAAGACTGCATCGCCTTCATAGAGAAAGGCGAAATACTATACGCTCCCGTGGAGCCGTGTCCTCCTTCCTATGACCAATAGCACGCTCCGATATCGAGCTTGCACGGAGGCACCTCCCCAGATCCGGGGTCGCTTCGTCTCTAACAGACTGATCCACTGAGTCTCCAAGTTGGCACAAATCTGGCACAGTCACATTCTGCGATCTCGTAAGTTATTGCGCGCCCGTAGCTCAGCTGGATAGAGCGCCGGACTTCGAATCCGTAGGTCGCAGGTTCGAATCCTGCCGGGCGCGCCTTCGAGAGGGCCCCTTTGGGACCCTTTTTCATTCTATCGGAGGGGAGTGCGCGGAGGGCTTGTCTGTGCCCAAGTGGACGTTGCCTCCACCAATAGTCGTAGCTGCCGAAGGGCGCCACCAGGGGAGAGATGGGGATTGACAACCATACGAGGACTGAGTATCGTAGCCAATGAACTACTGTTCCGAGCCATCGGAGTCACCGCATCCAACAACGGTAATGCCCGGACCCATTTCGCCAGCGGGGCGGAGCGAGCCCGCTAGGCCAGGCGGAGCGCACTGAGAGTGGGGCGGAGGCATATTACTCGGGCCTCAGGCATCCAGCCGACGACTGACTGCCGATTTGCGTTTGGCGAGAAGATGATCAGCAAAACACTCTCCCATTACAAGATAACAGAAGAACTGGGGCACGGAGGGATGGCTGCAGTCTACCAGGCGACAGACCTGCGAACCCGGAGATCCGTGGCTCTGAAAGTGCTTCTTCCTCACCTCTCGTCAGATGATGTCGTTCGCAGACGGTTCCTGAGAGAAGCGAAGGCGGCGATGCAGCTCGATCATCCCGGTATCGTCAAGGTTTATGAAGTAGGAGAGGAGAACGATCGATTATTCATCGCAATGGAACTCGTCGAAGGAAGGACCCTTGACGCTGTCATGCGGGAGGAGAGAGTTGCCATAGATAGAGCCATCGAGATCGGATTGAAGATTGCGGATGCCCTCGCTGCCGCCCACCGGAAGGGTATCGTCCATCGCGATATCAAACCCGCGAACATCATGGTGTACAACGGCAACGTCAAGATCATGGACTTCGGGCTGGCACGGATACTGGAGGCCTCTGCTTTGACCGAGAAGTATGAGATCGTTGGCACACTGCACTACATGTCACCCCAACAGGCGGTCGGTCTCCAGACAGACGTGAGGAGCGACGTCTTTTCCCTCGGAGTTCTGCTCTATCAGCTGCTCACAGGCACGCTCCCATTTGAAGGGGAGCATCCGGGTACGATCATCCATTCCATCCTCAACTCTGATCCGCTGAGAATGGAGGAATTGAGGGATGGGATACCCATCGAGGTAGAGCAGGTTGTGTTCAAAGCTCTGCAGAAGAAACCGCAAGAACGATATCAAGATGCGGAGGAACTGAGGTCAGATCTGGAGAGGGTGAAAGAGACTCCTCCGGGGACGACTCCTGAACTGATTGCCACGACGGAAGTGTTCGAGGAGCAAGCTCGTGGCATCTATTCTGCTCTCGTGGGACGGAAACGAGAGCTTGACATTCTGGAGAGTCATCTGGAGCGCGCGCTCAGGGGAGAAGGCTCCACCGTGTTCGTGCGGGGGGAGGCGGGTATCGGGAAATCCCGCCTTGTCTGGGAGCTGGGGAGAAGGGCGAAAAGAGAGAAAGTCAGATACCTGGTGGGGAGATGTCTCTTTGCCGAGGAAAGCTTTCCCTATGAGCCGATTACCGAAGTAGTTCGCTCCTATCTGCAAGTCAAGGGGGCCAGAAGCAAGGAGGGGCTGGGTGATCTCATCCAGGAGAGAGCTCCACACCTCGCTGAAAGAATTGGGGTCATCGAGGGCTTCCTTCAAGTGAGGGAAGATCGTGAGTCATCAGTGGTCAACAGGGAACAACTGTGGGATACAGCGTGCGAGTTGGTTAGACTGATATCACGTGATAGGCCTACAGTTGTTCACGTTGAGGATCTCCATTGGGCGGACCAACCTACTCTGAGCTTGCTCACCTATGTTGCGAGGAACCTACAGGGCGAGAGGCTACTGATTGTGGGTACCTACCGGCCGGAAGACCTGATTGGGAAGCATGGAGATATAGCTCATCCTCTGATTGCGGTGCTGGATAACATGAGAAGGGAGGGGTTGTGCGAGGAAATCGATCTCGGAAGGCTGGACGAGGAGGCGACCGAGGGGATAATCCACTCAGTCTTTCCCGACTCGGCCTTATCTGAGAGCTTTGTCCACTCGCTCTATGGAGAGACAGAAGGGAATCCTCTCTTCATCCTGGAGATGCTGCAACTGATGCGAGACGAAGGGGTAATCCTCCAGGAGGATGGAGGATGGGTAGTGTCTCATGTGCTGAGGAAGCTGGTAATCCCGGGTAGAATCAACGACGTAATCGTGAACAGATTGCGAAGCCTGAGCAGGGATGAGAGAGATCTAGTAGATGTCGCCTCTGTAGAGGGACGTTCCTTCCACTCCGACACTCTCTGCCACTGTCTGGGACTCCCTCGCATGAAGGTACTGCGCACGCTACAGGATCTGGAAGACTCGCACCATCTCATCCACGCCTCTGATATCGAATATCAGTTCGACCATGGCAAGATCAGAGATGTCGTTTACGATGGGCTCATCCCTGAGTTGAGGAATGAGTACCACAGACTCATTGCAGAGTACTTCGAGGTGAGCTTCGGAGAAAGAGACGAGTACGCGGGGAAGATAGCCCACCATTTGCTCGAGGCAGGCAAAGAGATCCACTCGCTCCCATACCTGCTCAAGGCAGGCATGCATGCGAGCAGGCTTTTCGGGAATGCTGAGGCGATCGAACACTTCGACAGGGGCGTCGAGGTGGCAGACAAGCATCCTACCCAGCTCCCGGAGCGTGACCCAGAGAGGATGAAGCTCGCTATGCTCAAGGGCCGGGCCGCGGTGAAAGCACTGATCGGCGACTACGATGGCGCCCGAGAAGACTATGAGGCCATGGGGAGGCTCGCCGAAAGGCTACAAGACCAACATGAGCTGGCCATCGCGCTGTCTGGTCTGGGGACCACTCACCGCGCCAAAGGTGAATTTGAGGTTGCACTCAGCTACCAGGAAAAGGCCCTGGAGATTCAGCGACGAATTGGAGACGAAGAAGGAACAGCGAGAAGTCTCTACCTGATCGGCGTGGTCCATTACAGCCATGATGACTACGAGATCGCACTCCGCTACCATGAGGAGGCCCTCGCTATCCAGAGGCGATGCGGAAGCAGACAGGATGAGGCCAATACCCTGACCATCTTTGGGATCATCCACTACTATAGCGGCAATTACGAACAGGCCCTCAGCCACTTCGCAAGCGCCCTGGAGATCCAAAGACAGATCGAGAGTAGGCTAGGTGAGGCCAATGCACTCAACAATATCGGGAATGTCCATCTGGACCTCGCCGACTACGAGATCTCGCTCGACTATTACGAGCAGTCTCTGAATATCCAGAAGCAGATCGGCAATAGGCTCGGCGAGGCCAACACCCTCAATAATATCGGGAACGTCCACTATGGCCGCGGTCACTATGATCTGTCGCTCGGCTACTATGAGCAGTCTCTGACGCTTCAACGGAGTATTGGAAACAGACTGGGAGAGGCCAACGCACTGATCAATTCTGGGAATGCTTATCTGAGCCGGGGAGAGTACCAGGCCGCGCTCAACTACCACGAACAGGCGTTAGCTATTCACAAGCAGATCGGACACAAGGCCGGCCAGTGGGAGTCGCTCCACCATCTCTGTAAGTTGTGGATGGACGTAGGCGACAAAGAGAAGGCGTTGAAAAGCGTGGAAGAGGCAGGGCGCATCGCCGAGGCAATCGGCACAAGAAACATGAGGGCACGGTTGCGGATCGACATGGGCATGGTACACCTCCTCAAACATTCACCCGACCGAGCTCACGGGGACATTCTGAAGAGCCTGGAGTTTGCCAGAGAGATGAGGAAGGTAGAGGCAACCTCCGAGGCCCTTGGCGTCGCCGCTGCCCTGGAGGTCGCCGCGAAGAATGAACCTGAGGCCCTTCGGCACGCAGAGGAACTGCTGAATCTCGCAGAAGCAACGGGCCGAGTACCAGATACTGCGCGGGCACATCTCATTCTCGCCGGGATTCACTTGATCCAAGGTGACCTGCGGCAAGCTCAATCCCACGCAAGCGAGGCCGGGGAAAGGGCACGCGAATGCGGGATGAACGAACTCCTCTGGCAGGCGCACCACCGTCTCGGCGAAGTCTACCTTCGAAGGGAGGAGTACAGCCAGGCCCTGGACGAACTGGAGAATGCGGAACAGGTGATCGGCACGATCTCCTCACAACTGTCTGATGAGCTAAGACCAACCTATCTTGCCAGGGATCTCATCGAAGAGCTCCACAAGAATCTGGAAGCCGCCAACGCCATGTCTGAGCGTAGGGACAAGTCGTGAACGATACTGACCCCGCTCCCTCGTCTCCAGCCCCTCCGCCGTTCCTTTCCATCCACCGCTTTCCCGCCATCCTCACGACTCCTTCCAGGGGCCCGTTCCCCCAGAAGCGGCGATGTGCCGAGAGAAGAAGCTGGGGCGAAGAGAGGTGTCGATTCATCTCCAAGTAGACATAATCTCCCTTATCGGACGTTCCCAGAGACCGAGCAAGAAAAATCGAAGCCACAACACCCGCAGGACTCGGTTGTGCTAAGCGCGGTGACGCCGGCGACGCTAG
>LJUI01000137.1 GCA_001303705.1 candidate division TA06 bacterium SM23_40 | reverse complement strand
TAGGGTTCGTTGGGTCGATCCAGAGTGCGTGCTGGTCGACGTGGATATAGTAGCTGATATCGTACCAGGAGTTGCCGCCGTTCGTCGTGCGAAAGAGCTCGATCCCCATGGCATAGGCGACGTCGGGGTCGGTCGGGTCGACCCTGATGTTGCCGAAGTACCAGCCATAGGAGCTGTAGATATAGGATAGAGCGCTGTCGTTCACCCGGGACCAGCTGTCCCCGCCGTTGGTCGTCTTGTACACCCCCGCGAAGTACCCCGGATGATCTGCGTAGATCGCATACAGGATACTCGGATCAGAGGCGGCGATCGCGAGCCCGATCCTCCCCACCGTCGGCGATGGTGCCGGGAGCCCCTGGGTCAGTAACGTCCAGGTATCTCCCCCGTCCGTGCTCCGGTGGATCCCGCTCGTGAGCCCACCCACCGACCGCTCTTCTGGGCGGCGGATGCGCTCCCACATCGCGGCATAGACGATGGAGGGATTCGCCGGATTGATGACGACGTCGATCCCCGCAGTGGAGTCGCTCAGGAAGAGTACCTGGTCCCACGTCGTCCCCGCGTTCGTCGAACGGTAGATACCACGTTCCGGGTTGGTATCGAATAGCTGACCCGTTGCAGCAACGAATAGGATGTCCGTATCGTCCGGATTGATGGCGATCCTTCCGATGTGGCTCGACTCCTCGAGTCCAAGGTGGATCCAGGAATCTCCTCCGTCCGTTGTCCTGTACACGCCGTCCCCGGGATAGGAGTCGCCGCTCGCATTCGCCTCCCCCGTCCCCACATAGACGAGATCGGGATCGGCGGGATCGATTGTGATGGCTCCGATCGGCAGGCTCGGGTTCTCATCGAAGATGGGATCCCAGTCCACCCCGCCGTCGGTCGATTTCCACACGCCGCCGGTGGCTGCGCCGGCATAGATCGTGTTTGGGTGGGCGGGATGGATGCCCAATGCGGTAATCCTGCCGCCGATGTTGGTGGGCCCGGCCAGGGTCCACGATACGGTCGGCACATCCCTTCCCGCCGCCCGGTCACGGAGCTCCTCGGCCCTCTCGACCGCCTCCCGATAGGCCTCGTGGTTGATGTTCCCGAGACCGTACGCACGCTGGAAGAACCACCAGTCGTTGGGGACCTGCTTCGCCTCGCGCTTCTCCCACGCGCGCTCCAGGCGCTCGAGCCGCGGCCTCTGGGCCACCCGGTACGAACAGGCGATGCCGAGAAGCACGCTCATGGCGATCATGACCAGCGCGACAGACCTTCTCTTCGTTTTCTCTCCCATGCTCAAGGGCTCCTTTCTGACCGTCCCGGAGCGCTGCCTCTTTCCGGCGGCATTGCGCCCGGGACTATCTGTAACTCGAAGGAGTCGACCGCCCATACGGCGGCCGGGTACTCTCCCATCTTCGCCGTGTACGCATAGGTCCCCAGTGGTGCGTTCTCCGGCACGTCGTGGGCGAAGTGGTGCACTCTCGTCTGATAGGGATTCAATATGATCCTCTGCGGACCGAGGAGCGGCCCGTATGGATTCCCGTTGGGGAGAACGGCCATGGTCCAGCCTTCTGCCTCCTGGACTTCGGGCGTATGGTTGACGAGCGTTGCCTCGAAGCCGAGGACTCCGCCGCGCGGCACCACGGTTGCATCGGGAGTCAGCTCGACCGTCAGCGAAGGAATGATGTTGTATCCGTAAACGAAGAGGGTGTCCCGGTGGTCCGCGAACACCCAATCTGGGTAGGAATCGTTGTTGAGGTCCCATGTAGGAAGCTGTGATGCCTTCGGGGTACCGGTATCATTCTGGAGATGGAGCGCCCACGTGGAGTCATATCCGGTCCCCATCCATTCGAACAGGATCGCTATGGGATAGAATGAGAGGAGTGCTTCCTCCCTGCCATCCCTGTCCGTGTCACCCGTGCCGCCATGCGTCGTGCCGGAGTAGATCGATTCTCTCACGAAGGACGTCTCAAACGTGAATGTATCGTCGCCCACCGCCCGGTGTACCTCGAACCTCCAGTTGTCCGGGACGAATCCGAGACACGAGCCCAGGAGGAGTCGGACGTCCCCGTCCCCCAGCGCATCCCAGGAGAGGGCGAGCTCGGAGAAGCCGATCACCTCCCCCACGTATCCGGAGAAATGAATCGAGTCCGAATCGGCCCCGAAGACGGCGAACTCGTTCATCGTCGGGACGACGAATTCGCCCAGACTGTCCTGGTCGAAATCGGCCGCTCCGATGCCGCCATAGGCATCGAGGAGATAGTACGTGTACACGAGGGCGAGCGTATCTCCCTCGTGATCCCACGAGGCCACTCTCACGTATGAAACCAGGGAAAATGTGACTTCGGTGGTGAAGATGATCTCGGTGTCGCCGTCGAAGTCGAGATCGAGGGTAGTGGGTGTATAGATCATCTTCATCTCGGGGAACGTGAACCGCTGCACGAAGACGAAGACGCTGTCCTGCCAGGTGTACACGTCCATATAGCCGTCTCCGCTGAGACCCGGGTCACCCCTCTGGACCACCAGCTCATCCGCGCCATCGCCGTTCAGATCCTCGAGCACCCAGGGCAGCCCGTACTCAATGGCCTGGGTCACAGTGAAGTCGAGCGAATCGTCGAATTCGTAACAGTCGACGGCGTAGCCGGGATAGTCGTCGACGTACATCTCCTGCAGACCGTCGTCGTCGACATCCCCGAAACTCAACGCCGTCCCCTGCACGCCGCCGAACGATGTGAGGCGCGCATACAGCCCATCAATGGAGCCCCCCCCATGGCCCAACTCATCCGCGACAACCCGCACCCAGATCCTCCCCTCATCCGACGAGCGGAACGAGCATGGGCCCGGCCCGGCGAGAACCGCCCCTGCCACGAGGACGCAGGCAACAGCCACTCCCACCGCCCTCATCTTCATCACCCCCTACTTCGCGTTAGAATCGACCACCCCAGTATACCACACCCCCCCTTCCCCGTCAATCGGGGACGGCGCCGGCGGTTGACGGTGGGCGGGAGCTGTGGTATGGTGTGCGTGAACCAATCAGCATGGGAGGGATGAGGCGATGCCCATCGAGATCGACGTACCGACATCGAAGCGCACTTGTTTTGTCGACGTTACACGCAAGGTGGAACGGGCTCTGCGATCCGCATCGGTCAATGATGGCCTCGTCTGTGTGTACGTGCCTCATACGACCGCGGCGGTCACTATCAATGAGAATGCCGATCCCTCGGTGAGCGAGGACATCCAGAAGATGCTCACGGAGCTCATTCCCTTCAACGGAGGGTACAGACATACCGAGGGGAACTCGGCGGCGCACATCAAGGCGAGCATCGTAGGGTCCTCTGAGCTTGTCATGGTGGAGAACGGGGAGCTCGTGCTCGGCACCTGGCAGGGTATCTTCTTCTGTGAATTCGACGGCCCCCGCAGGCGCAAGCTCTGGATCAAAGCGCTCGGGTGATTGCGGAATTGCCTTCGAGACGGGAACTGTAGATGTCAGTCGTTGCTACGCTCGATAATATCACGAGATCGTACGGCACAAAGACCGTGCTCGATCGCATCTCGCTGCGCATCACGGCCGGCGAGCGGATCGGCGTCGTGGGCGCGAATGGTGCGGGCAAGACCACACTCTTGCGTACCATTGCGGGCCACCTCGACCCGGACTCGGGTACCGTCTTACTCGCCTCGAATAGACGGGCGGGGTACCTGCCCCAGGAGGTCTCACTTTCCTCCTCCCGCCCACTCATCGAAGAGGTTATGGGCGGCGCCGCCGAGCTCCTCCAGATGCGTGAACGCATGGTCGAGCTGGAGCGCGAAATGGAGCGAGCGGCGGCTGCCAGCGACCGACAGCTGACTCACCTGATGCAGGAGTACGGCGATCTCGAGCACCGGTTCAGCGCCGAGGGCGGGTACACCCTGAGAAACAGTGCCCTCGCGATTCTCTCCGGACTAGGATTCGATGCCGAACAGCTCGAACAGTCAGTCGATACCATGAGCGGTGGGGAGAAGAGCAGGGCTGCGCTCGCCAGGCTGCTGGTGACTGCACCCGACCTGTTGCTCCTCGACGAGCCGACGAACCACCTCGACATCGAAGGCATCGAGTGGCTCGAGCGGTTTGTCGCCGAACACCGCGGAGCCGTCCTCATCACCTCTCACGATCGCTACCTGCTCGACCGCACCGTGCGGCGCGTAGTGGAAGTCGAAGGGACTCACCTCACGGAGTATCGAGGCAACTACAGCGATTACGTGGCAGCGAAGGCCACCGGGCTGGCCCAGCGACGGAAAGTCTACGAGCTACAGCGGGCAGAGATCGAGCGCCAGGAGGAGTTCATCCGGCGCAATATCGCAGGCCAGAAAACAAAGCAGGCGCAGAGCCGCCGCAGGATGCTGGAAAAGCTGGAGAGAATAGAGCGGCCGCGCGAGCGGCGCCCGATTGCCCTCCGGTTCTCGCCGCAGATGCGCGGCGGATCCGATGTGCTCGAGCTGCGCGGCCTGAGCAAGCGGTATGGTCAGACCGCCCTGTTCGACGGGATCGAGCTCACCCTCCGGCTCGGCGATCGGATAGGAATCGTGGGACCCAACGGCGCAGGCAAGACGACCCTGCTCAGGATCATATTGGGCGAGGAGGAGCCGACTGCCGGAGACGTGAAGATCGGCCGCGGGATCATCGCCGGGTACTATGATCAGGAGATGTCCTCTCTCGACGATGAAAAGACTCTGGTCGAGGAACTGTGGGAGGTCGATCCGACGATCCCGTCAGGAGACCTGAGATCTATTCTCGGGCGGTTCCTCTTCACCGGCGACGAACCATTCAGGCAGATCAGCTCCCTGAGCGGAGGGGAGCGAGGACGGCTGCTGCTCGCAAAGCTCATGCTCGCCCGCGTCAATTTCCTCATCCTCGACGAGCCGACGAATCATCTGGACATCGCCTCCCGCACTGTCCTCGAAGAGGCGCTCGGCCAATTCCCCGGAACGATCCTCACCGTCTCCCATGACCGCTATTTCCTCGACAAGGTCGTCACTCAGGTCGCCTTCCTGGGCAACGATGGAGCACTGCGCATATACCGGGGGAACTATTCTCACTTCGCCGGCAAAAGAGCAGAGGAGCTGCGCCTCGCCCAGGAGGCAGAGCGGGCGAGGGCGAAGAGAGCGAAGGAGGAAGAGCGTCAGCGAGCGGCCGCAGCCCGCGAGGCCGCCCGCAGAAAGCTCCGGCGAGAACCGCCGCCTCGCACAGCACAGGAAGTGGAACAGGAGATCGCGCGAGTCGAAGCGCGTATGAATGAGATCGCAGAGGCGATCGTCCATTCGGCCGCACGGGCCGACGGAAAGAATGTCGGCATCCTCAACGCGGAGTACCGAACGTTATCGAGCCGTCTCGAAAGACTCTATCTGGAGTGGGAGCGATGTGATTGGGAGGACGGGGAGTGAGGCCTTCACCCCGGAGGTCCCATAAGCACACGGAGATGAGACTCGACAGATCGCGCCAGAGCTGAGAGGTGATATCCTCCCTCTAGCGCGGAGACGATCCTGCCCTGGCAGCACTTCTCGGCGATCCCTTTGAGAAGTTGTGTCATCCCTGCGAATCCCCCCTCGGTCAGCTCCATACCGGCGAGGGGGTCTTCACGGTGGGCATCGAAGCCTGCTGATATGAGGACAAACTCAGGGAGAAATCGGACCGCGGCCGGACGGACGATCGACTCGAATGCCTCGAAGTACTCCTGGCCGCCAGACCCGGCGGCGAGCGGTATGTTGATCGTGAACCCTAACCCCTTCCCCACTCCGCGTTCTTTGAACCCTCCCGTGCCCGGGTAGTGTGGATACTGGTGTATGCTCACATAGAGGACGGAAGGGTCGTCATAGAATGCCGCCTGAGTGCCGTTCCCATGGTGGACATCCCAGTCGACGATGAGCACGCGCTTCAGCCGGTGATAGCGGAGGAGATAGGCCGCAGCGATCGCAACGTTGTTGAACAGGCAGAACCCCATCGCCCGCGCACGCTCAGCGTGGTGTCCCGGCGGCCGCACAGCGGCGAAGGCATTATCGATCATCCCGTGCATGACAGCGTCCACCGCCGCAAGAACCCCTCCCACGGCAAGGCGGGCGACATGGTAGGAATCGCGAGAGATGCCGGTATCGGCGTCGAGGAACGCAACCGTGCTCTCCGCCGACCGGCGAATTCGCTCCACGTGCTCGTGCGAGTGGATGGTCTCGATCCACTCGATGTCCGCCTCCGTTGGCTCGATCGTCTGGAGCCGACCCAGCAGTCCGCATTCTCCGAGGTGCGACATGACCGACTCGAGCCGCTCAGGACACTCGGGATGGCCGGGCCCGGCGATGTGGCTCAGATATGAAGGATGGTATACAAGTCCGGTCCGGCTTGTGCCCTGCTTGGTCATCTCCGTGGCGTCGGCCGATGTTTCGCTCCTCGATCCTCCTTGTACCATTCTCAGTACCCGCTCTCCTTGTCTACCAGGTTCTTCAGTCCCTCACCTGCCAGGAAGAGTCTGAGATTCCGGGCGAATATCTCGGTGACTCTGTCCCAGTATCGCGGCGTTGTGCCCGCGATGTGGAAGGTGATGATGACGTTGGAGAGTCCCCACAGCTCGCTCTCCTCCGGGAGGGGCTCTCGTTCGAAGACGTCGAGCGCCGCCCCCGCTATCCACCCCGCCTTCAGTGCCCGCACGAGGGCAGACTCGACAACGAGTTTCCCTCGGCCCACGTTAATGAGGTACGCAG
>LJUI01000136.1 GCA_001303705.1 candidate division TA06 bacterium SM23_40 | reverse complement strand
CACCTCTGAAGCTCCGCTGGCAAGGGCGAGAAAGACGACAAGCTGATCGGCCAGGTGAGGATCGACCGGCGCCGACGAGCTGAGGAACTGGAGAAGTTCCCCGGCTGCCTCATCGCCCACCTGTTCTGCTCTCTTCCCCGGCCGTCCCAGGGCATTGGCTCCGCCCAATCCTCTCTCGCACTCTGCCGCGAGGTGGACAAACGTGCCGGGCCATCGCCCGGGGAGCTCAGCGGCATCGATCTCCACAGGAGTGCCGAGGTGCTCAAGCCGGCGGAGTACCTCAGAACGCTGCCGCTCCGCGATGCTGAGCGGGAGCTTCGTCACACCAGAGAGGCCGACGATCCTCTCGAGCGCACCGCGCTCGCCCAAGACGAGGGGTTTGAGGCCGCCCGAGGGCGAGATGCGCACAGCGATCTCCCCGCCCCCGCGCGGGTAGTACCCGCAACGCCTGATCTCGACCTCGACCCGCGCTCCGAGCAGGGCCAACACGGGACAGAGCACCGACCTCACATAATGGGCGGGCGGACTCATCGGCACATGCGTTCCCCCGCGCAGGACGAGCTCGGACGGAGCACCGGCGAGAGGGAGAACAGGTAGAATCGTCTGAAGCATCAGCGCCACAGACCCTGCGCTCCCCTGTTCCTCTGCCACATCGAATGTGTACCTCCCCGGTCTTACCGGACCGGGGACGATCGAGACCTGCTGAGATCCGATCTCCGCCCCCTCGACCTGCGCCCCCGAGATCTCGGCCGCGGCGCGCACGCATGCGAGGTGCTGAGGTCTGAGGCCGGGCCGCCTGCGCCCGGCGCGAACGCGGCTGATCGTCACCGGCACTCCCCGGATGAGGGAGAGCGCGATGCTCGTCCTCAGTATCTGACCGCCTCCCTCACCGTACGATCCGTCGATCTCTCTCATCTCACTCTATCCCCGGAAAAGCGTCGAATTCCCATCGTATTCAGCCCGTCAGGCCCTTCTGTGCATCCTCTTACACTCCCACTCCGGAGGGAGGGCCCAATCCGGTCAGATGGCCCTTCTCGGCCGCCCACAGACTACCACCGGAGACGGGCGAAAGTCAAACGAACTGTCGGCACAGGGGAGCCCGCTCTCAACGGCCGTCCGATACAGATGGCATGGGCCCGGAGACGGCGTGGGCCCGGAGATGGCATGGGCCCGGAGACGTCCTGGCGCCCTGCGGACGGCGCAACCGAGGAGGGTGAGATGGTTGAGTTGGCGCACTCAGGGAGACACGGGACGCGAAGGACCGGCCGGTTGATCATGAAGCACAAAAATCACGAGGCACAGGGAAAGTGTGCCCGGGAGGACCCATTCACCTCAGGCAATCACGCACCATGCTCCAGCATCTTCAGGATCTGCTCCCGGTGGTGATCGTAGTCCTGGGCGAGTACGTCGAGACTGCCTAGAAGGGTTACAACGACCTCATTTCTCACGCGGACGCCGAAATCGCGTGTCAGATCACCTGCCGGCAGCCGAGATGCATAACGGAGGAGCTCATCGAGCGTGGCCTCGGTCCGCTGACACAGCTCGTTTTGACTCAGACCGGCATACTCCTCGACGAGCCGGGCATTGACCTGGGCCATGTTCGTCGCTATCTCCCCGAAATACCCGGGCAGCATCCCCTTTCGAATGGTCTCACATGCTTCTATCATCAGCCGGTTCCAACCAGCAAGGTGTGCGGTGATCTCGTGCGTGGACCACTGGCCCGTAACCCGTCTTCTGTAGGTGTGTGGATCGAGACTTCTCACCAAGTCGAGAAAACGCCGCACGGAATCGATCAGTTTCTCTGTCACCTGATCCGGGTCCATTACGTCCTCCGCTCCGGACCTATCGGGCCCTCGGTCCGAACGCTCTATGTCAGCTCAACGGGGACTTACCAGCATTACATCCGCGGGATTACGTGAAAAGGGGAATCGCGCCCTGTCCGCCGGCTAGCGGGTCAACACGTCGAGGCTCTCGCGAAGGCGCTCCAGTTTTCCCTCGAGCTCGACCTTCAGCTCCCGCTGCTGATCGATGACCGCCTGGGGTGCCTTGGCGAGGAACTCCCTGTTGGAGAGTCGCTGCAGAGCCCGCTCAAGATCACGTCCCGCACGCTCGACTTCCTTCTCCAGCCTTGTCCTCTCGACGTCGAAATCAATGAGTCCGGCCAGGGGGACAAATATCTCCACGTCCTCGACCACTCCGCTGGCAGACTGATCCGGGCGATCGAGGTCTGGACCGATCTCCAGGCCATCGACCTTCGCCAGGTTCCTGATATACCGTTCCCCTGATCGAAGGAGGGCAGCTGTATCGTCGTTTGAGCATCGGAGGAGGCAGCGCGCGTGCTTGTTCGGAGGTATGTTCATCTCGCCTCTGATGTTCCGTATCGTGCCGATGATCTCCTGGAGGAGTCCCATCTGACGCTCGACAGCCTTATCCGCCAATTCCTCCTCCTGCCTCGGCCACGGGGACGTCATAATGCTCGCACCGCGGTGAGGAAGGCGCTGCCAGATCTCCTCCGTTATGAACGGCATGAACGGGTGCAACAGACGGATCGAGCCGTCGAGACAGTGGAGGGCCACCGCGAGCGCCGTCCGCCGTGCCGCTGCATCGTCGCCGTACAGGCGATCCTTGATGGTTTCGAGGTACCAGTCGCAGAGCTCGTGCCACATGAAGTCGTAGAGAATGCGCGAAACTTCATTGAAACGGTACGCTCCGAGAGAGGACGAGACCCTTCCCACCGCAACATTGAACCGACTCAGGATCCAGCGATCGTCGAGCTCGAGGCGGTCGTCTCCGATGGCATCCTTGAATCCGGTACCCTTGCCGTCAGCCCGGAAGCTCTCTGACAGCTCTGTGAGATCGTCAACGTCATCGGGCTGGATATTCATCAGGAGGAAGCGCGACGCGTTCCACAGCTTGTTACAGAAGTGGCGGCCTGTCTCCAGACGTTCCTTTCCGAACAGGATATCGGCTTCCTGGGGGGCGATGAGCATGAGGCCGAAGCGCAGTGCGTCCGCGCCGAACTCGTCGATCAGCTCGAGCGGATCAGGGGAGTTGCCGAGCGACTTGCTCATCATCCGGCCCTCCAGGTCACGGATGATGACGTGGAGATAGACGTCGTGGAACGGAATCTCGCCCACGAACTCGAGCGCGGCCATGATCATCCGTGCCACCCAGAAGAAGATGATGTCCGGCCCCGTGACGAGCACCTGTGTAGGATAGAAATAGCCGAGCTCTTCAGTCTCCTCAGGCCAGCCGAGCGTCGAGAACGGCCAGAGCCATGACGAAAACCAGGTATCGAGCACATCTTCATCCTGCTTGAACTCTTTACCACCGCACGCCTCGCAGGCGGCCGGTGCCTGTTTCGAGATGACCATCTCACCACATCCCTCACAATACCAGATCGGTATGCGGTGGCCCCACCAGATCTGGCGCGAGATGCACCAGTCTCTGATGTTGTGCATCCAGTGCAGGTACACCTTTGTCCAGCGCTCAGGGTACAGGCGAACTTTCCCGGTCTCGACGGCTCTGATAGCCGGCTCGGCAAGCGGCTTCATCTTCACAAACCACTGCTTCGAGAGATACGGTTCGATGACGGCGTCGCAGCGGTAGCAGTGACCCACCGCGTGATCATACGGCTCCACCTTCTCCACGAGCCCCTGCGCCTCGAGGTCCTTCATGACAGCGTCACGGCACTCGTACCTGTCCATGCCTCGATAGGCAGGTGGGGCCCCGTCGCTCATCTTCCCATCCTCGCCGATCACCACGACTCGCTCCAGCCCGTGGCGTTCGGCGATTTCGAAATCGACGGGATCGTGGGCGGGCGTCACCTTGAGTGCTCCGGTCCCTACGTCGAGGTCGATCGCCTCGTCGGCGACGATCGGCAGCTCGCGCCCGGCGAGCGGAAGGATGACAGTCTTTCCCACCAGGTTTCTGTAGCGCTTATCAGCGGGGTGAACCGCCACGGCTGTGTCTCCGAGCATCGTCTCGGGCCTCGTCGTCGCGACCGTCACAAAACCGTCGGCGTCCTTCAACGGATACGTGATGTAGTAGAGCTTCGCGTGATGGTCGCGATGCTCCACCTCCTCGTCGGCAAGGGCGGTGCTGCAGCGCGGACACCAGTTGATGATATATTCGCCGCGATAGATGAGGCCCTTCTTGTACAGCCGGGTGAAGACCTCGAAGACAGCGTTCGACAGCCCCTCGTCGAGCGTGAACCGCTCCCGACGCCAATCACACGAGCAGCCGATACGCTTGAGCTGGAGGATGATCGTACGCCCGAACCGCTCCCGCCACTTCCACACCCTGCCGACGAACTCCTCCCTCCCCAGGTCGTGGCGGGTGAGACCCTCCTTTGCCAGCTCACGCTCAACCACATTCTGGGTGGCGATCCCTGCGTGGTCAGTACCCGGAAGCCAGAGTGTCTCCCTGCCTTCCATCCGCCTCCAGCGGATGAGGACATCTTGCAGCATATTGTTGAGCACATGACCCATCGTCAGGATGCCGGTGATGTTGGGAGGCGGGATGACGATGGTGAAGGGTTCTTTCCCCTCGTCGATCTCGGCTTCGAACAGACCCTCATCCTCCCAGAACCGGTACCACTTCTCCTCGACCGCCTTGGGGTCATATGCCTTAGGTAGTTCAGTCATAGCTGTTCACATCCTCTGTGAAATCGCACACAGGCCGCAATGTTTGGCACAATCTAACACACGGCCTGCCGAGCGTCAACCGTTTTCCCTCCCGCTGTCAATGCCAGAGACAAGAAATGGCCGGTTCTTACCAAAATAGAAATGTCCTATTTAGCTTGGCACAGACAGCTGTTGCTTGCTGCTGCCGTTTCTCGCTCCACGAAGCCGGCTCGTCCCGCCTCCTCCAGAGGTGCTCAGGCGGTGGTGTGTAGACCTTCTTCCGGCCGCGAGGCTGCCTCAGCCAGGACGTTCGCTTATGTCTGGCCGTTCCCACACCAGGCCTTCGGCGAGGCAGGCGGACTCGCGATAGGTCGTCTGGAGCGAGGCCTCCTGTTGACAGGAGCGAGAATCCGCACATATACTAGATTGGAGAAGGGGTCGGTCTGCACATGACGGCGGATGGATAGGTCAACGGACCGAGAGGAGGCCGGCTATGAGTCTCGACAACATCGCTGTGCGGGCACTCGCCCTCGAGCTGAACGCCGAGCTCGGCACCGCGATCGTGAAGACAGTCCGCCAGGTCAGCCAGGACGATCTCCTCATCGCCACCTCAATGGCCAGACTCCTGATCTCTCTCGATCGTTCCTTTCCCCACCTGCTCCTGACCGGATCGTCCCTCAAAGGTGTCTCACTTGAGATCCCGTTCGTGGGCGCAGTGCGATCCCGGCTCGAGAGAACAACACTCCTCCGGGTCGACCAGATCGATCTTGATCGTCTGTTGAGGCTCTCCTTCGGGGCCGGCGAATCGAGCGACTATCATCTCCTATGTGAACTCATCCCGCGCAGCCCGAATGTCATCCTTACGGACCGAGATGATCGGGTCCTCGACGCCTGGAAGGGGAGTGCGATATCGAAACCAGGCCATGGCCGGCTCGTCCTGGGTGAACTCTATGCACCGCCTACACCACCGATGCGCGAGCGGTTGGGGCTGGCAGCGGAGGCGATGGCAGCGGGTCGTGCACCGGGTCTCGACTCGATCCCGGAGACTGAGCGGGAGGCTCGGCCCTCTCATCAGGTGACGCTCCCGGAATGTGCCGATCCAGAAGAGAGTCAACGGACGATTGAGCGAATCCTCTCGATCACGCCAGACGAGGCGAGCGCCGGAGAACCTGCGGATATACAGGAGACGTTTGTCAGGGGTCTTGTCGGCCTGGTGCGAGGACTCTCCCCCCTTCTCGCCCGAGAGGTACTCCACGATACGGGCATCGCCGCGGAGGATGCTGTCAGAGATCCCGAAGTCTCACATCGGCTGGCCCACAATCTGTCCAGGGTGGCGCGGGATGTGAGGGACAGACATTTCACTCCACTGGTTTACGTACAGCGAGGAGAACCCATCGCCATCTCCGCCCTCCCGCTCTCCCTGTTGGAGGACGTAGAGGCAGACCGGCCAACCTCGATGAGCGAGGCGATAGAAACGTTCGCCCGCCTCCGGGCCCGAGCCGAATCGAGACGCAGCGAGATCTCACAGCTTGCGAAGATGATCAGGAGGTCGATCAAGCGCTATGAGAGGCTCGAGGAGAAGCAGCTCTCCGATCTCGAAGCCACCGACGATGCCCTCACCCTTCAGATGAAGGGCGAACTCATCATCGCGAACCTCGACAGGATCGATCGCGGAATGGAGCAGGTCGACCTTACAGGCTACCACGAGGGCGGAGAGAGAAAGATCTCGGTCGAACTGGAACCGGATCTGTCACCACGCCAGAACGCGATCTCCTATTTTCGTCGAGCGCGCAAGGCGAGGCGCGGCAGGAGGCAGATCGAAACGAGGATACGAAGCACTCTGGAGAAACTCGGGGCTCTGCGGGCGCTCGGCACAAGGATTGAAACGATCCGTGCGTGGCAGATGGGAGAGCCGGTGCCGTCCGAGACCGGCCTCCGCACATGTATGTCGTTGACTCCGGAACGGGCCGAGGAGGATCTCCGAGAGATCAGGCGTGCGCTCGCCGATCAGGGGATCGGGTTGGCCCGTGCTCGACAGCCGCCATCGGCCAGGCCGGCTTTCGACCGGCTGCCCCGGGCCGTCCCCCGCCGATTCGCTACCCGACGGGGTCTCACGATCCTTGTCGGACGCGATAACCAGGAGAACGATCTCCTCACCTTCAAGGTCGCTCGCCCGCGTGACATCTTTCTCCACGCCCGAGGCGTCCCGGGCTCCCATACGATCCTTATTACTGACGACGGACGCATTCAACCCGACAAGTCCGATATACTCGATGCAGCATCGATCGCCGCCCACTTCAGCAAGGCGCGGTCCTCCGGCATCGTCCCCGTGGCGTACACCGAGAGGCGCCATGTGCGCAAGCCCCGGGGAGCACAACCGGGCGTCGTCATTCTCTCTCAGGAGAAGGTCATCTTCGTCGAACCGAGATCCCCACAGCCGCAGGACTGATTCCGCCCCCCTATCGCTCCCGCTCTGCCCTCCATTCTCCCCCCGAGCCCTCGATCGCCTCCCCGTGCTCTCAATTGCTTCTCCCTGTGCTCTCAATTGCTTCTCCCTGTGCCCTCAATTGCTTCTCCCTGTCCCCTCAATTGCTTCTCCCTGTCCCCTCGATCATCCCCCGTCGTCCTGTTCGCTCTCCACTTTGATCTCACGTGGACAGGATCGATCCTGTGATTCCCGCGCAGGGGCTGCCCATTCTTTTCCTTGACACCCCGAGAAGAGGCTGACTATACTCCTCTCTCGGATGGCGAGATATCCCGGTGCTCGCGAGTACCCCTCTTTCTGGCGCGCCGGGGTGCCCGACAGGTAAGCTCTCCAGCCCACAGACACGCGCCACAGGACGCCCCTCACGTCGGAGGTCCCATGAGCAGGAAGATCGTCCCCTACATCGTCGCTGCCGCCGTCATCTTCCTCCTCGTGCTGGTAGCAGGAGCCTGGCTCGGAATCTATGCCGACTGGCTCTGGTTCGGGGCAGTCGGCTATACATCCGTCTTCCTCAAAGTCATCTTCGCGAGAATAGGGACCGGCCTTGCGTTCGGCGCCCTCGCCCTCATCATCATCGGCACGAATGCTCTCGTCGCGCGCAGTCTCGCGCCACGCCCTGAACGAGTTATCTTCCGGACACCCCAGGGGGAGATTATAGAGATCCCTCAGCTACCTGCGCGTCAGATCAATCTCCTCCTCATCTTCGGAATCCTCCTCATAACTGTATTCGTCGGCATGGGGGCGACCGCGAAGTGGGACACCGTGCTCCGGTTCATCTATCGCTCCCCCTTCGGCGTGAGCGACCCCGTCTTCCAGTCGGATGTAGGGTACTATGTATTCTCACTGCCGCTCGTCAGCTTTCTGCGCAACTGGCTCATGGGGATGCTCGTCGTCGCGGGGCTGACAGCAACGCTCATCTACCTGTACGGAGGCAGGATCCGGATGCTGGGAAGGAGTCTGTTCGTACCTCCGCCTGTGCGACGCCACCTATTCATCCTTCTCGCTCTATTCTTCGTCCTCAAGGCGTGGGGATATCGTCTCGGCATGTACCGCCTCCTATACTCCCCGCGCGGCGTGGCATTCGGCGCGAGCTACACCGACATCCACGCCCAACTGGTCGCGCTCCGCATCCTCTTAGTTCTGAGCTTCCTCACCGCCGCTGCTCTCATCGCCGCCCTCATCATCCGGAACTGGCGTCCGGCTCTCCTCTCATTCGGCCTCCTCGTCATCGCAGCAATCGTCCTCGGCGGAATCTATCCCGCACTCCTTCAGAAATTCGTCGTCGAGCCGAACGAAGCCGTGAAGGAGGAACCCTATCTGAGGCACAACATCGAGTTCACCCGCCTGGCCTACGGCCTCGACTCGGTTGAGGAGCGCGCACTCGACATACGGGATGACCTGACGCTCCGAGACCTGGAGCAGAACCGGCAGACGATCGACAACATCAGGCTGTGGGACTGGCGCCCGCTCCGGTCTACCTACAGCCAGATACAGGAGATCCGGTTGTACTACGATTTCAATGACGTCGACGTCGATCGCTATCTGATCGATGGGAGCTACCGCCAGGTCATGCTCTCGGCTCGCGAACTCTCCCAGCAGCAACTTCCCGCCGAGGCCCAGACCTGGGTCAATCTCCGCCTCAAGTTCCCACACGGGTACGGCCTGTGTATGAGTCCGGTCAACAGGTTTACCGAGGAGGGACTTCCCGAGCTCTTCATTGCCGATATTCCGCCCCGGTCCT
>LJUI01000025.1 GCA_001303705.1 candidate division TA06 bacterium SM23_40 | reverse complement strand
GGCCTGGTCCCGACCGCGAGCACCGCGGCGGCACTGGCGATGGGAGACGCACTGGCGATCTCCCTCCTCCACGAGCGGGGGTTCGAGCCCGAGGACTTCGCCCAGCTCCATCCCGGAGGGAGCCTGGGGCGGGCACCGCTCCTGCGCGTCCGGGATCTGATGCTTGTGGGCGATGCAGTTCCCATCACCCCGGCAGGTGCATCTCTGGGGGAGACCATTAGTGAGATGACGGCCAAGCGCGGGATCACGAGTGTCGTCGATCGCCGCGGCGCGCTGGTCGGCGTGATCACCGACGGCGACCTGCGCCGCCTGCTCGAACGGAAGAAAGACATCTTCTCACTCCGGGCACGTGATGTGATGACCAAACAGCCGAAGACGATCGCTCCCGATGAGTTGGCGGCCCGGGCTGCGCGGTTGATGGAGAATCACGGGATCACCGCACTCATCGTCACGGACGGCAAGCGTGCGCCGTGCGGCATCATCCATCTCCACGACATCATGAAGGCCCGTGTCGTGTAGGTGAGGCTGCGATAGTGAATGGAGCAGAGGGAGCATCAGTCGGGGAATGGCGATATCGAAGAGGGTGAGACATGCGACGTTCTATCTTCTCGCGAGGACCCTTATCACGCTCAGTCAGAGACTGCCTCGCCGGCTCGTCCTCACCCTGTTCGGCCTCCTGGGATATCTGATCTATCTGTCCGCCGGGGGACTGAGGCGGCGTGTCCTCTCCAACTTAGAGATAGCGTATGGAGAGCAGGTCCCGTTCCGTGAGCGGAAGAAGCTGGCCCGCCGGAGCTTTGTGGAGGTGGCGAGAAATGCGGCGGAGGCGGCCCGTCTCCCCATCTTGCGGATGGCGGAGGTCGACCGGATAGTGGAAGTCCGGGGAATGGAGACGGTTCTTCAGGCCCGCGCGAGAGGAAAGGGGCTGATCGCCGTCACCGGCCACCTGGGCAATTGGGAACTGATACCGGTCTATTTCTCGCTGAAGGGGATACCGGTCAACGTGATCGCCCGGCGGCTCAACGATCCCCGCCTCGACAGACTTGTCGTCGGCTATCGAGAGAAGCGTGGGATCCGTAACATCGACCGTGATCTCGGGGCGAGGACAGCGTTTCGCTGCCTGCGGAGAGGAGAGGCGCTGGGCGTCCTCATCGATCAGGATACGAGGGTCGAGAGCGTGTTTGTCGATTTCATGGGCCGGCAGGCCAGCACCCCGGTGGGACCGGCAGCATTGGCAATGCGGACCGGGGCTCCGGTCGTTCCGGTGGCTACCTACCGGGATCGGGACGGGCGGCACATTATAGAAGTCGGCGCACCGATCGAACTGGCCGCCGAGGGGACGGAAAGAGAACTCCTGAGAGAGAATACTGAGCGGCTATCGAAGGCCGTCGAGAAGTACATCCTGTGTCATCCCGAGCAGTGGGTATGGATCCACGAGCGCTGGAAGACAGAGCCGCCCGCGGTACGCCACGGGCCCGGTGCCACCCAGGGGAGATCGATTCGTGTGGATAGAGCGATCCCGAGCTGAGGTTCGTTGTGCCGTCTTCCTTATGGCGGGAGTTCTGGCAGCGGCGGGCTGCTCCGGTCAGGGACGCGATCGAGAGGAGGCAACGGCAGGCACACCCATACCCGATCACGTCATCGAGGGATTTGTGTTGGTCGAGACCGTGAGCGGGGAGCGGCGCTGGGTCCTCGCGGCGGAGCGCGCGATCAGCTACGAGGACGCCAATGAGATATATACCTTCGACGTCACAATCGATTTCTATGATGAGGAGGGAGAGCACTATTCGCGGCTGACTGCCGCGAGGGGGACCTACGACTCGATCACCAGTGACATGGAGGCGATCGGAGAGGTCGTAGTGACCTCGGACAGGGGGGCCGTTCTGGAGACCGAACGTCTCCGGTGGAGCAACAGCGAAGCTCGCATCACGAGTAACGGTCCGGTGCGTATCACGAAGGATGACGCCGTTCTCACTGGCAGGGGATTCGAGAGCGACCCGAGCCTCGAACATATCAGTATCAAAGAGGACTTCCGTGCCGTTACGCGCGTGTCGCCGGACGGTGAGTGAAGTGCGGCTTCACCTTCTCCTCAGCATCGGCCTCGTTCTCTTGTGCCTCGGAGGAGCTTCAGTCGTCGGTGAGGAGCCGTTCGCGGAGGGCAGGGAAGAGCCGTACGTGGTCACCGCAGACCGTGTCGACCTGGAGGTGATCGAGGAGAAGACTATCACTCACCTGACCGGGAATGTGGTCGTTACCCACGGGGAGGCCGTTCTCACGGGTGATGAAGCGACTGCCTATGAGGAGAGCGCCCTGGCCCGGATACGCGGGAATGTGAAGCTCGTCGATCAAGGAGTGATCTTCACAGGACGGCAGGGCATCTATGCCCGCGATGAGCGCCGAGCTGAATTGCTCGATGAGGTCGTCATAGTCGACCGTGAGAAGACGATCACTGCAGATAGAGTCACATACCTTCGCGACACCAGAATGGCAACTGCCTATGGGGACGTCTGCATCTCCAACTCGGAGCGAGAAGCGACAGTCTGCGGTGGACATGGCACATACGATTTCGCATCTGCTCACGGTATGATGGACCAGAGCCCCAGAATCGTTCTCACGCGCGGGCGGCCGACAGTGATTGAGGCCGAACGTGCAGAGGTCTTCGATGACGAGAACATTGCCGTTGCCACGGGCAGTGTAGTGGTGGAGCGCGAGCGGGTAGAGGCACGGTGTGATCGACTTACGTACTACTCCTCGGAGGAGAGGGCCGTTCTGGAGGGCCACCCGGTTGTGAAGGAGGGCGCGAACTGGCTGCGGGGGAATACGATCGAGCTCATCTTCGCGGAGAATGTCCTCACGGAGGCCCATGTTATTGGATCGGCGCGCTGTTCTCACGAGGCCGAGGGCGGTGGTCTCAATGAGGTTGAAGGAGACTCGATTCGGGTTACATTTGAAAGTGAGAGCGCCACCCGGATGGTCGTGGGGGGGCAGGCCAGGGGGATCTACCGCCTCCCGCAGGGGGAGGAGCAACCCGAGGGGTAGACGTGCTTGACCTGCGCATTGAGGGACTGACAAAGGTCTATGGCGGCAGGAGGGTTGTAGACGGCTCCAGCCTCGAGTTGCGTCAGGGCGAGGTGGTAGGCCTTCTCGGCCCGAACGGGGCCGGCAAGACTACGACCTTCCGCATCATAGTCGGTCTCATTTCGGCCGATGCAGGGGGTATTTATATCGGACGCGAAGAGATATCCCGATTGCCCATGTACGTAAGAGCCCGCAAGGGCATCGGTTACCTCCCGCAGGAACCCTCTGTCTTCCGTAAATTGACGGTGGAACAGAATGTCGCAGCGATCATCGAGACACTGTCCATCCCGGCTGCGAGGCGGACGGAGAGGCTGGAGACGCTGCTCGGTGACCTGCAGGTGAAGCACCTGAGACGTGAGAGGGCGAACACGCTCTCGGGAGGCGAACGGAGGCGGGTCGAGATCGCTCGGGCGCTGGTGACCGATCCCCGGTTCATGCTGCTCGACGAGCCATTCACCGGGATCGATCCCATTGTTCGCGCCGACATCCAGGAGATCGTGTCGGAGTTGCGGGAGCGGGGCCTCGGGGTGCTCATCACTGACCACAACGTACGCGAGACGCTGGAGATCACTGACCGGGCGTACATAATGTATGAGGGAAAGATCCTCATCTCCGGCAGCGCAGAGGACCTTGCATCTGACGAGAAGGCTAGGGAGATCTATCTCGGCGAGAACTTCACCCTTTGATCCGTTCTTGCCAGTTAAGGAACCGGGCCATCGATGAAGATCGATCTGAGACATGAGCTGAAGCTAACCCTTGCACCGGCGCTGATCGAGTCGCTCAAGATCCTCCAGTTGCCGCGTGTGGAGCTGCAACAGCTTGTCCGCCAGCAACTCGAGATGAACCCGTTTCTCGAGGATGTCCTCGAGGAGGAAGTGGAGGCCGAGGAAGAGCTGGAGACAACCGCCGAAGAGCCGGAGACGACCGCCGAAGAGCCCCAGGAAGACGAATCGAGCGAGGCGACTGATGAGGAGAAGAACCTGGAGGACTTCGACTGGGAGGAATTCCTCCAGAACGGAGTGGACCCGGGGTACCGCCCCCAACCTGACCGAGACGATCGCTTTCAGGAAAAGGTGGCCGTGACGGTGCCCACCTTTTCCGATTACCTTATGACTCAGCTTCGCCTCCAGCGACTTCCGGACGAAGACCTCGTGATTGGAGAGTTCATCATCGGGAACCTCGACGACGATGGCTATCTCGTCTGTTCGATTGAGGAGATCGCCCAGATCCTTGAGGTCTCAGATGAGGATGTTGAGCGTGTTCTGAGGATCGTTCAGACATTTGATCCTATAGGAATCGGAGCGAGAGATCTCGAAGAATGCCTGATCATCCAGCTCAGAGAGAGAGGATTGGGTGATTCGTTGCAGGCGCGGATGGTCACAGATCACCTGAGAGATATCCAGAACCGGAAACATTCTAAGATCGCAAAAGCACTGGGTGTCTCGGTGAGTGAGGTGAGGGAGGCCGTTCAGGACATCACTTCTCTCGAGCCGAAGCCTGGCCGACGGTACTCGACCGAAGACGTCCGATACGTCGTCCCCGACGTCTCTATCGAATTGATCGACGGCGAACATACGGTGTTCCTGAATGAGCGTGACGTCCCTCATCTCAGAATCGGCGCGGCCTATCGCGATGTGCTCGATGGCTCGCGGAAGGCGTCGAAAGAGGAGCGTACGTTCGTCATGGACCGGCTGAAGGCGGCACGGTTTCTGCTGAAGGGGCTGGAGCAGCGGCGGACTACGATCCTAAAGGTGATGCGCTATATCGTGGAGACCCAGAACGGTTTCTTCAATCGCGGCATTGCCCACCTCGCACCTATGACCCTGCGGGATGTTGCTGACGGCATCGGGATGCACGAATCGACGGTGAGCCGTGTTGTTCAGGACAAGTATGTTGAGACACCGCACGGCGTGTTCGAAATGCGTTACTTCTTCAGCGGGGGGGTGAGGACACAGACCTCAGTGGCGATCTCGACGCATAGTGTCAAGGCACGGATCGCAGAACTGATAGAGAAGGAGGACAAGCGGAGGCCGCTGAGTGACCGGAAGGTCGTCGAGCTGCTCAAGAGTGAGGGCATGCTGGTGGCGCGGCGGACAGTAGCGAAGTACCGCGATGAACTACACATTCTGCCGGCTCGCCTTCGCAAGGAGTTGTGACGCGATCGGCTACGTCGTCACGAGACCGAGGGGGCGTGCGCACATGCCAGGGAGGGAACAGATGATTCCTGATGGCCTGAAGTACACAAAGACACACGAATGGGTACGGGTAGATGGCACTGAGGTAACCTGCGGGATAACCGACCATGCGCAGAGTGAATTGGGTGACGTCGTCTTCGTCGAACTCCCCGAGAAGGGGCGGGTCATTAAACGAGAAGAGGCGTTCGGCACTATCGAATCCGTAAAGGCTGTGTCAGATCTCTACGCTCCCGTCGGCGGTACGGTGAGCGACACGAATAGACTCCTCGGTGAGACTCCCGAGACAATCAACAAGGATCCATATGGTGACGGGTGGCTGGTGAAGATCAGCATTTCTGGACAGGGCGAACTGGAGCACCTGATGTCCGCCGAAGAGTATGGAAAGCTGATCGGTGAAGGATGAAGAAAGCATCTAAGCCACAGTGGCTCAAACGGCCTCTCGGGGCCACGAGAAACTGGAGCAGTACACGGCGTGTTCTTCTCCACTATCAGGTGGAGACGATCTGTGAGAGAGCGCTCTGCCCCAATCGGAGTGAATGCTACGCCTGTGGAGTGGCGACCCTCCTTCTTCTCGGTGGCGAATGCACTCGCGCCTGTTCGTTCTGCGCTGTGCAGCCCGGTACTCCTGCTCCCCCGGATGATAGCGAGCCAGACCGAGTCGCCCGGACGGCCGAGGCACTGGGTCTGAAGCATGTCGTGCTCACGTCGGTAACGAGGGATGATCTTCCCGACGGAGGGGCGTCTCATTTCGTCCGCACCATCAGGGCGGTGAGGCGTCGTATGAGGGGGGTGAGCATCGAGGTATTGGTGCCGGACTTCCTGGGCAGACGCGAGTCGATTCTCTCGGTTGCTGACGCGCGCCCTGACATCCTCGCGCACAACATGGAGACAGTGCGGCGCCTGTACCCACATGTGCGTCCCGGCGCGGTGTACCAGCGCTCTCTCGACCTGTTGCGGACGGCTGGGGAGCTGGATAATGGGATGATTACAAAGTCGGGCCTGATGGTGGGGCTGGGAGAGAGTCGTGATGAACTGCACGAGACCATGCGGGCGGTTCGGGATACAGGATGTGATTCGATCACGATCGGTCAATATCTTCGACCGTCGCCCGCCCATCTGCCAGTGGAGCGCTACGTTCCACCGGCTGAGTTCGATCGATATGCCCTTTTTGCCCGGAAGCTTGGGTTTCGACATGTAGCTTCGGGGCCGCTTGTGCGGAGCTCGTACCGGGGAGACGAATTCCTTCGTTCGAAAGGGGGAAATGGGGATCATGAAGATCAACATAACCGCGAGGCACTTTGATCTGACATCTGCCCTGAAGGAATACATCGAAGAGACACTCACGAAGCTCGAAAGATTCTCCAACCACCTCATCGAAGCTCATGTCATACTGGAAAAGGAAGGGTATCGACACATCGCAGAGATGGTTCTCCATGTCAATCGGTCGACCCTCATGGCGAAGGAAGAATCGGATGATATGTATATGGCTGCGGACAGAGCAGCAGAGAAACTCGAGAAACAGATAAAGCGTTACGAAGAACGACTCAAGGATGAGAGACACCGTGCGGGCAGCCGGAACAAGGAGACCCAGGGGAGGCGATAGTCCTATGCAGAGCGTCTCGAAAGAACTGACAGTGAGACAGCTCTACGAAAACAAGCAGAGAGATTTCGAACTGGAGATTCTCTGCGGCCACGACGGTCTCGGCAACACGATTACGACACCGGACGTCAACCGGCCGGGTCTGGCGTTTGCGGGTTACACTGACTATTTCCTCTGGGAGAGGGTCCAGATCGTCGGGAGGACTGAGGTATCGTATCTTGCAACGCTGGATGCGGATAGGAGGCGGACGGCGATCGAGCGCGTTCTCGACCACTCCCTGCCGTGTGTCATCGTTGCCAAGCGCCTCGACGTTCCAGAAGACCTCACGGCCGGTTGCCGAGAGCGAGCGATCCCCCTGCTCAGAACACCCATCTCAACGACGCCGTTCATTCATTTACTCACTAGCTATCTCGAAATCGAGCTCGCACCTGAGGTGGTGGTGCATGGGACACTCGTCGATGTGTACGGTGTGGGCCTGCTGTTCATGGGAAAGAGCGGCATCGGCAAGAGTGAATGTGCGCTCGACCTGGTCGAGCGCGGTCACCGCCTCGTGGCAGATGATCTCGTCAGGATCACCCGACGGGGGAGGGGGCTGTTGATCGGGGCCGGCTATGAGCGTGCACGGACGCTGCAGCACTTCATGGAGATCAGGGGGATCGGAATCATCGATGTCGGCAGTATCTTCGGGATCCGGGCTACGAGGCTGCAGAAGCGGGTAGAGGTGCAGGTGACGCTGGTTGAATGGAGTGACAAACTCGACTATGAGCGCATCGGACTCGAGGATCAGGTCACAGAGATCCTGGGCGTGGCCATTCCGGTCGTCCACATTCCACTCTTCCCTGGCAAGAATATCACTGTTATTTCCGAAGTCGTCGCCATGAACTACCTACTGAAGATTCGCGGATACCACCCGGCAAAGGAGTTCGACAAGCGGCTGGTCGCGATGATGGGTGGGGACCTGGATTATCATTCTGAAGAAGACATGGAATAGCTATGAATATCCGATGCGGGCGATAGCGTCGGATGCTTTCTGCGCGCGAGGGTCAGATGAAGGAGATGACCGTCGTTGTGAAAAGCAGGTTGGGACTCCATGCATATCCCGCCGCAGAGTTCGTGAAGACCGCGGCTTCGTTCCAGTCCGAGGTGTCAGTGACGAAGGACGGAGTGGAGGTGAACGGGAAGTCGATTATGGGTATTCTGATGCTGGGCGCACGACGCGGCAGCAAGATCACGATACGCGCGGACGGGAGCGATGAGGATGAAGTTCTCGAAGCCCTCAGCAAGTTAGTGGAGGAAGACCTCGATGCACGGCTTGCTCAACAGGGCCTCGACACCTCTCCGGAAGAGGGAGAATAGATGCTCAGGGGAATAGCTGCATCGCCGGGGTTCGCCATCGCCCCGGCATACCATTTCAAGGTCCTGGAACCCCCGGTCGAGCGGTGCGAGATCGGTGCCGACGAGATTGGGGCAGAGATCGATCGATTCAAGACGGGAGTCGAGCAGGCGAAGCACGAGCTCAGGGCCATTCGGGACCGGCTGGCAAGAGAGATGGGGGAGGACTACGCCCGGTTCCTCGACGCGCAGTTGCTCGTCCTCGAGGACGAGATGGCCATCAAGGACACCATAGAACGGGTGCAACGGGAGCGCGTCAATGCTGCGTATGTCTTCGATGAGATCGTCAGGCGGACTGCCGCCTCGATCGGCGCATTGGACGACGGCTATCTTCGTGAGCGGGCCCCAGATATCAAGGATGTGGGCAGGCGCGTGTTGCGAATTATGCGCGGAGAACCACACGGCTCGATCATTCCAATGGATCACGAGGTGATCCTGACCGCTCACGATGTCAATCCCTCTGATACCGCTCAGCTGCGGGGCAAGAAGGTAGCGGGGATAGTGACGGAAGTCGGCGGACGCACGTCGCATATGGCGATCATGGCGAGAGCCCTCGAGATACCGGCCGTCGTGGGAGTGCGGGAAGCGGGGAAGAAGATCGCCGACGGGGACATGGTCATCGTTGACGGGAACAAAGGTGTGGTCATCGTGAATCCCGATGATGAGGAACTGGAGCGGTATCGCTCGAAACGGCAGCAGTACGTGCTCTTCACGCACGATCTCGAGCAGCTGAGGGATTCGCCGGCGGTCACGGTCGACGGTCACGAGGTTCAGTTATCGGCCAACATCGAGTTGAGCGAGGAAGTGCCCTCTGCCATCGAGCATGGATGTCGCGGCATCGGGCTGTTCCGCACGGAGTTCCTCTTCCTCACGTCTCTCCGTCTCCCGGACGAGGAGGAGCAATTCCACATCTACGACGAGGTTGCGGAACTCATCGCTCCTGAGACAGTGATAATCAGAACTCTCGATATCGGGGGCGATAAGGTCATGCACGACGTGGGGACCGGAGAGATGAATCCCTATCTCGGCTGGCGGGCGATCAGGTTCTCACTCACGTGCCAGGACATCTTCCGCTCGCAGCTCCGGGCGATCCTGCGCGCCAGTACGAGAAAGAACGTGAAGGTGATGTATCCGTTCGTCGCCACGATCGAAGAACTTCGCCAGATCAATGTGATCTTCCGAGAAGTGCAAGACGACCTGAAGCGGGATTCTATCCCGTTCGATGAGGAATGCGAGAGTGGGTTGATGATCGAGACCCCTTCTGCGGCGTTGACCGCCGACGCAATGGCCAGAGAGACCGACTTCTTCAGCATCGGGTCGAACGATCTCACGCAGTACACCCTTGCCGTTGACAGAGGGAACGAACGAGTCGCCCATCTGTTCATGCACTATCACCCTGCGGTGCTCCGCCTCATGGAACGCGTGGTACATGCCGCGCACTCGAATGGGATATCGGTGGGTGTGTGCGGCGAAGTCGCCGGGGATCTATTGGTGGTGCCGGTCCTGCTGGGCCTCGGCCTCAATGAGCTTTCCACTAACCCGATAGACCTTCCGCGCGTGAAGAGGGTCGTTCGGTCACTCTCGCTCCGGGAGGCCAAGAGGATGGCGCGGACTGTCCTCGGGATCTCATCCGGGGAGGGAGTCAGGCGGTTCCTGGCTGAGCGATTCCAGTCCGCGTACCCGGATCTAGCGGAATTGCTGATCGATCAGGAGACGAGGGAGGTGCAGCCGATCCGATAGGCGCCGGGTCACCCCCTGACGACGGCTACGGGATGGTCGTGAGTCGGGAGGGATCCGTACGTCCGTGGGAGTCGCTCTGAATCGATCTGAGATAAAGGGGGACTGATGAAAGCAATAATCCCGGTGGCCGGCGAAGGCCGCCGTCTCAGGCCGCACACTCATACTACCCCGAAGGTGTTGATAGAGGTGGCGGGCAAGCCCATCCTCGGATACATACTCGACACACTCGTCCCGCTCGATATCGAGGAGGCGATCTTCATCGTCGGCCATATGGGAGACAAGGTGCGGGATTTCGTTCTCAGTCACTACTCCACCATACACGCATCGTTCGTCCACCAGGATGTTCCTCGGGGATTGGGGCACGCCATCTACCTCGCTCGAGAACGGGTCGCTGATGAGCCGCTCCTCATCGTACTCGGGGATACGGTCTTTGAGGCCGACCTTGCAAAGGTAGTCGGGCAGCGCTGTGCCAAGATCGGTGTCTGGGAGGTGGAGGACCCGAGGCGGTTTGGCGTCGTGGAGATGGAGGATGGGCGTGTGACTCGCCTCGTGGAGAAGCCCGCCGAGCCACCGAGTAACCTGATCATCGTAGGTCCGTACTACCTGCCCAGCGGCGCGCGCCTGTTTCAGGCCCTGGAGGCCAATATCGCCGCCGGCAGGACCACAAAGGGCGAGATCCAGCTTACGGATGCCCTCCAGCTGATGATTGAACAGGGAGAGAGGATGGAGGTCTTCGAGATCGACGGCTGGTATGATTGTGGGCAGCTGGAGACTGTGCTCACCACCAATCGCTATCTCCTCGACAAGCTGGGCGGTAACCCTGAGGTGGAGGGGTCGATCATTCACCCCCCGGTCTTCATCGATCCCTCGGCGGTGGTCGAGAGTTCGATTGTAGGCCCCTACGTGTCAA
Source organism: candidate division TA06 bacterium SM23_40 (assembly GCA_001303705.1). Taxonomy (GTDB): domain Bacteria; phylum LJUI01; class LJUI01; order SM1-40; family SM1-40; genus SM1-40. The sequence goes on along the minus strand of LJUI01000025.1, from coordinate 38,359 downwards.
TAGCTGAACAGGTTACAATCAAGGAGTCTGTGATCCGGGACAGCATCGTGAACGGTGGCGCCTACGTGGAGAACGTCCTCATCCACCGGTCCCTTGTCGGGGACAATGCAGTTGTCCGCGGTGCTCTCAAGAAGCTGAACGTGGGAGATTCCTCGGAGATCGATTTCAAATGACGATGGGCGCGACGGTATGCTACCGCGATAGTACCGGCTCACAAGCCTGGAGTCAAAGGAGGTATTGATGGCGAAACGAGAGTACCTGACCTCAGAATCTGTAACTGAAGGCCATCCCGACAAGATATGCGATCAGGTATCCGACGCGATCCTCGATGCTGTCTTGCAAGATGACACTGATGGTCGCGTGGCGTGCGAGGCTATGGCGACAACCGGCCTCGTCTTCATCGCAGGAGAGATCACGACGAAGACGTACGTCGACATGCCCGGCGTAGTGAGAGAGGTAGTGCGGGACATCGGCTATGATGACCCTGCAATGGGTTTCGACTACGAGACGTGCGCCGTGGTGACCGCTATAAACAAGCAGTCACCCGACATCGCGCAAGGTGTCGATCCAGGTGGGGCCGGCGATCAGGGGATGATGTTCGGTTTCGCGTGCAGCGAGACCCCCGAGTTGATGCCCTTGCCCATTATGCTTGCTCACAAACTCGTACGGAGGCTGACCCAAGTGCGGAAGGAGGGTGCGCTTGACTTCCTCAGACCCGATGGGAAATCCCAGGTCACGGTCGAGTACGCAGACGGGCGGCCGGTGAGCGTCAATACCGTCCTCGTGTCGACGCAACATAGCGAGAATGTGAAGCAGGCGGAGATCCGCGACGGTATTATCCATCACGTCATCGATGCTGTCATCCCCGGGGAACTTCGCCATAAAGAGATGCGCATTCTCGTCAATCCGACCGGACGGTTCGTTATCGGAGGACCTCAGGGGGATACCGGCCTCACCGGCAGGAAGATCATCGTCGATACCTACGGGGGTGTTGGCAGTCACGGGGGAGGATGCTTCTCCGGGAAGGATCCGACAAAGGTCGATCGTTCGGGTTCGTACGCGGCTCGCTATATCGCTAAGAACGTGGTCGCGGCAGGACTTGCCGAGCAATGTGAAGTTCAGCTTGCCTATGCAATCGGGGAGCCAGAACCTGTCTGTCTCAATATCAGGACACGGGGGGGCAGCAGTGTCGAAGATGAACGGGTTACCGAGGCCGTCCGCTCGGCGCTCGATCTCACCCCGCGTGGGCTGATCGAGAGATTGTCGCTGCTCCGCCCGATCTATCGGCGGACAGCCGCGTACGGCCACTTCGGGAGGGAAGAAAAGGGATTCACCTGGGAAGAACTGAGCCTTGTGGAGACACTGAAGAAGGCGGTAGGCTGATGGGACACGATATCAAAGATCTGTCGTTGGCTGATTCGGGAAGGGCCCGGATCGAGTGGGCTTCTCGCCACATGCCGGTGTTGGCAATGATACGAGAGCGCTTCAGGGAGGAGAGACCGCTGGAGGGCCTCCGCATTTCGGCTTGTCTCCACGTGACCACGGAGACAGCTAACCTGGTCGAGACGCTCAAGGAGGGCGGAGCCGAGGTTTCTCTCTGCGCCTCCAATCCGCTCTCTACCCAGGACGACGTTGCTGCCTCGCTCGTCAAGGACAGCAGCCTCGGTGTCTTCGCCAAGCGCGGAGACGATCGGGACGCATACTACGCCCACATAGAGGGTGCGCTCGAGCATTGCCCGCAGGTCACCATGGATGATGGAGCTGATCTCATATCGACGGTGCATTCGCGGAAGCGTGATCTACTCGACGGAATCATAGGGGGCACTGAAGAGACGACTACGGGCGTTGTGCGTCTCCGCAGTATGGAGCGCGCGGGTGAGCTCCGATACCCCGTGATCGCGGTGAACGATTCGAACACCAAGTACCTGTTCGATAACCGATATGGCACCGGCCAGAGTACCATCGACGGCATTCTCCGTGCCACCAATATCCTCCTCGCGGGGTCGAAGTTCGTCGTCTGCGGGTACGGGTGGTGCGCCAGAGGGATCGCCATCAGGGCCAAGGGGATGGGGGCGGCCGTCGCCGTCACGGAGGTTGATCCTCTGAGAGCGCTCGAGGCCGCCATGGATGGGTTCCTGGTGATGCAGCTCCGAGAGGCCGCGCCGTGGGGCGATCTCTTCGTCACTTCCACCGGCAACACGAGGGTCATATCCCGGGATCACTTTGCGGCTATGAAGGACGGGGCTATCCTGTGCAATGCGGGCCACTTCGACGTCGAGATCGACATCGCCGCTCTGGAAGAGATGAGCACCGGGAGGCGCCTCATCAGGGATGAGGTCGAGGAGTTCGAGCTGGGCGGCGGAAAGCGGATCTATCTACTCAGCCGGGGGCGCCTCATCAATCTGTCGGCGGCAGAGGGGCATCCTGCGATGGTCATGGATATGAGCTTCGCGAACCAGGCCCTCGCCGTTGAATATCTGGCACGTAACGGCACCGGGCTCAACAACGTGGTCCTGCCTGTTCCCGCCGAGATAGATCGAGAGATCGCGAGGTTGAAGCTGCAGTCGATGGGGATCAGGATCGACACGTTGACGGACGAGCAGGAGCGGTACCTGGCGTCATGGGAGTGGGGAACCTGAGGTCACTTTTTCACTTTCAGGAGGAGGACGATCCCCGCCGCCCCGAAGAGGATATTCGGCATCCAGGCGGCAATGAACGGCGAGATGGTGCCGTTGTGTCCGAGGGCCCTGCCGGTCTGGATGAATCCCCAGTAGAAGAAACAGACGAAGAGGCTGGCTCCGAACCCGAGCGCGAACCCGCTGTGGCGCATGTTGCTCGATAGGGGGGCACCGAAGAGAAGGATGATCAGATTGGCGAAAGGAAAAGCCGTTTTGAGATAGAGTTCCACTAGCTCCTTGTGGACATCCGCGCCCCCGCCCCTCAACTTCGAGATGTAGTGCCGCAGCTCCCAGAAATTCATCTCCGCTGGATCTTCCTCCCGTTTGGCGAAATCATCGGGCGTCTCCTGCAATTCCGGGATTACCAGAGTCGAGAACGGGTACGATGAGTCGGGCAATTCGGTGCCCTGTTCGTCGAATGTTCTCAGGAATCCGTCGCGGAACGTCCATCGGCCATTGCTCCATACGGCCGCTCTGGCGTCGATCCGTCGCGCCATAGCACCTGCCCTCGTATACTCATGGATTACGACGTCGCGTATCATCTGGCGGTTGCCGTCGAACGAGCCGATGTAGTACATCCGCCCGCCCATCCCGTAGTAGTAGATATTCTTTCTCCTCGAGTAATCGATGGGCGGCCTGCCTTCGATCGCCTGGCGTTCGAACGACGCCTTGCGGCGGTTAGCGCGAGGGACAACGAGTTCGTCGAGGCAGAGGACTACGATGCTGGTGCCGAAACCGAGTATGAGCAGGGGTGCAAGAATCCGGTATAGGCTGATCCCGGAACACTTCATCGCGATGAGTTCGTTGTGCCTGACGAGCTGCCCCACTGAGAAAAACGATGAGAGAAGTACCGCGACGGGAACGACCAGTACTGTGATATACGGGACTTGGAGGAGGTAGAAGAAGGCGATCTCGAGCGGTCCCACCTGTCGGTCGATAAAACGATCGAGCTTCTCGAACAGGTCGACCACCGCATAGACGAGCACGAAGGCGATGAGTGCCAGGAGCAGGTAGCGCAGAAATTGCGAGGCAAGATATCGGTCTAGAATTCGCGCAGGCAGGAAGCGTCGTGACATCTCATGCTCTTCTGTTAGATTGCCGCCCCAGGTGCCTCCAGAATCGCCAGTCGGCCTCGAGGCTTACGTGTGCGATCATAACCGCTCCCGCAAGAGCCAGGAGGACGTTCGGTGCCCACATCGCGATGAGCGGCGATACGATACGCCGGTCAGCTACCTCTTCTCCTCCTACCAGTGCGACATAGTAGACTATGAAAAAACACGTGGAGAGGCCGAACCCCATTCCGGTGCCGCCCTTTCGTGCCAGCACGGCGACGGGAGCGCCCACGAGCACGAATGCGAGGGAGGCAAACGGTATCGAATACTTCTTGTGAATCTCTACGAGATACCGACTGATCTCTGCCCGGCGCCGTTCAATTCGCCTGTTGGTCTGGTCGATCTGGAGGTCGATCTTTGCGGGGGCATCCTGGTTCGGACCGAGCGAGTCCGATAGGGCGACCGCCTGAAGGTCGGACAGCTTCTCGCTCTCCTTGTCGATCTCGGTCCTCAGATTCTCCACCCGCGTCATCATCGCCCGGGCGCTGAGCTCGCGGTCGCTGCGGAACTCCCGCTCCTGTCGCACAAGCTCGGTATCGATGGGGATATTAATGGTGTGACGGTCGAACGTCAACAGGCGGCTCCGGGTCGGGTCCTCCTTGTCGACGTCACTGATCTCACCGTCGAACAGGTCGATGGTGAAGAGACTGCCGCCGCCGGAGAAGCGGAGTTGTCCTTCACGAGCCGAGATGACGCGAGGCTTGCCGTTTTTCTGCTCCTGGTACACGGTGACGCCGAAAATGCGGGAAGTACGGGCGTTCATGCGCGTGAAGAAGACCTTGTACCCCTCGAAATCCGGTATGAAAATCATCTCTCGAAGCTTGACCGATGGCCGTTTCTGAGAGATATCGATCATCAAGTTCTTCACCTGGTGGTTCGATTCAGGAAGTATGTGGTTGTTGAAGTAGACCATGAACAGAGCCAGGAACGTCGCCGCCGTCAGTACCGGGATCGTCAGCCTCCAGAAAGCGATGCCGCTCGCCTTCATCGCCACGATTTCGGAATCCTGCGCTAACCTCCCGAATGCCATCAAGCTGGCGACGAGGACAGCCATCGGAACAGTGAGAGCCAGTATGAAGGGGAGGCTGAGCACAAAGACCTGGAGCACGACGAGAGGTGCCAGACCCTTGCCGACGATGAGATCGATCAGGGTGAAGATCCGATTCATGAGGAGAATGAACGTCAACACGAGAAGTCCGAGTACGAACGGCACGAGGTGTTCTCGGAGCACATACCAGGAGACTATCGAGTATCTCATACGATTCCCCGGGGATTGGTGATTGGGGACTATTGGGATCCGGTCAGGCCGATCCGAGTCGAAGTATACTCGAAGGTGACGGGGGGCGCAAGAGGCCAGGTCACGATTTTGCTTGCCTGCCCTCGTTCGATCTGCTAGGATTCTCATGCGTTGTCGGGCCTCCCGGCCTTCAGGGTTGACAGATCCGCGTTCCGGCACTATACTAATTAATTGGGTGGCATAGGGTTGTCGACATGCTGTAGTTCCACGAGATAGAGCGGAGGTTCAGTATAGAAGTCTGTTGAAGGTTTGATCGTGTAGAAGCGCGCAGTCGTGGGAACGTCACAGGCGGCCGCAGCTATCGGAGGGCGGCCCGCCCGGGCGCACCGGCGGCACATGTCATCCTTCGACAGCTTCGAGCTGCTCATCGGGGCCTCGTGAGGGGCCGTCGTGAGTTGCATATATGGCCGGGCTGTCTGGGGATTTCCCTTCGGACAAACCCGGCCATGTTGCTTGGCGGAGTGACGGGGATGCTTCGACCCGGTACCCATAACTTCAGAGTGTGGACGGCGGCTGCCCTCCTCATACTATCCGCAGGCCTCCCCCGGGCACAGGGGGGCCCTGCCCTGCGATGGCCCTCTCGCGCCGGCGTGGAGCCATTCTCCGTCCCGTCCCTGCCGGGTCTTGGCGTATCTCCCGCCCGCCTGCGCGATCTCTCATTGCTCACCAGATACGGGGTAGAGGATTCCGTGGCTATCGACCTGCCGGCGCGCGCTGTCCGGCGTGTTGTCACATACCGGGGTGAGGTGCTCGCGGTAGGACCGATCGGCGGCCTCGATCGGTTCGTCTCTCAACGGGCCAGCAGACGGCTCAGGGAGGCGCGGCGGCGTGCGCTTGTGACTACACTCACCGCCCGCGGCGAGACGGGCGGCACGGGCGGTCTCGTGCCGAATATCGACATACCCGTCGCCTTTCCGACGCCGATCGCAGGAGTGATCGGTCAGGGAGGACAGCTCAAGGTCGACGGGAGTCAGCGGATCGAGCTCGGTGGTGTGAGCAGCTACGTAGAAGAGGAGGTGTACACCGAATTCAACAGGCCCTCGCGGTTCCCCCAGCTCGACATGGAGCAGCGGCTTCTCCTCAATCTGCAGGGGACGGTAGGGGAGAAGATACATGTCTTTGTCGATCACGACAGCCAGCAGGAGGCTGAACTCAAGAACAAGATCCGGATACGGTACGAGGGGGAAGAGGATGAGATCGTCCAGGAGATCGAGGCCGGAAACACGCAGCTCGGGCTCCCGAGCACTCAGTATGTCGGGGGAGGGATAAGCCACCACGGGCTGTTCGGCATCAAGGGACGGGCTCAGGTCGGCGGGCTGGAGGTCACCGCCATTGCCAGCAAGGAAGAGGGGAGGACCGAGAAAAAGACCTTCGAGGGCCAGGCGACGTTTAACAGGCTCACCATCTATGATCGGGAATTCATCAGCAATCGGTTTTTCTGGGTGGGCACAGTCGAACCTCTCGCCCTCATGCAGGTGTACGTTGACGATCAGGATGAACGGACGGACCTCGAACAGAATGTCTCCCCCGGCAAGGCTTACTTCGACCCCGAGCGGCCGGATACAAGTTTCGATTACTACACTGGGAGCTTCTATAGGTTGGTCGAAGGGGCAGACGAAGACTATATCTTCGATCCTGTCAACAACGTAATCGAGATGAACCGCCGTCTCACCAACGATGTGCTGGCTGTGATGTATACGACGGCATCGCAGGATACGGTGGGCGGCATCGTCAGCGACACCCTGATGCTCAAACTTCTCAAGCCTCGTTTTCCCGACCCGAGTTCTCCCACCTGGCATTATGCGCTCAAGAATTACTACGATCTCGGTTCGAGCCGGATCATCGGGGGGAGCCTCGAGATCAAGATCAAGAAGGATCCGTCAGGAGCTGGTGAGCTCATCGAGACCGAGGAGGGGGCCACCTACCTGAGCCTTCTCGGCCTCGACCCCGATGGAGACGGCGATGTCGAGCCCGGGTACCTCGTTCTGACGCGGGGGCTGCTCGCCTTTCCGGCCCAGGGTCCGCCGGACACACTGAGGTTCACCGTCGCCGGGGCGGATACCGAGATATACGTCCCGGATCTGCGTCCGTTTGCGAATGACATCCTCGCCGATCCGGTGTCGGTCATCTACGACTCGACGAGCCTCGATCTCGACGACGGAAAGGTCTATGTGATAGAGGTGGGGTATAAGAGCGTCCAGACCATCTACTCTCTCGGCATCAACATCCTCCCCGAGAGCGAGGTGGTGAAGGTCAACGGACTGAGGCTCAGCCGCGGATCCGGCTATTTCATCGACTACGATACCGGGATCCTCACCCTGCTCTCAGAGGCGGCCGCAAGCGAGGACGCCAGGATAGAGATCGACTACGAGTATCAGCCCTTCTTTGCCTTCGGAGAGAAGACACTGCTGGGTGCCCGGGCTGACTATCGTTTCTCCGATCGGTTCCAGGTCGGCTCGACCTGGATGTATCGGAGTGAACGCTCGTTCGAGGAACGGCCGCGTCTCGGGCAGGAGCCTACGCAGATCTTGCTAGGGGAGGCGGATATGACGCTGGAAGCGGAGCCCGCCCTCTTCACCAAGGTAGCCGATCTGCTCCCCCTTGTTGAGACTGAGGAACCATCCCATCTCTACATAACGGGGGAGGTGGCGGCCTCGTTTCCTGATCCGAACACGCGGGGAGAGGTGTTTGTCGATGATATGGAGGGTGCGGAGCTGGCGAGCGGACTCGGTCTGGCGCGCACCGCATGGAGCTACGGGACGATTCCCGTCCAGAAGGACACGTCGACGTTCGGGAGGATCTACTGGTATAACCCAAAGGGCGTGAAGGCCGGCGATATCGAGCCAGGCCTGCCGGAGGAAGATCGCCAGCAGGAGCGACTTGTGCTCGCCCTCGCCTTAGACCCGAGAGATGCCCTCCCGATCGTAGAGGAATCGTGGGGCGGGATCTCCAGGTGCATCTCTCCGGGAGGGTATGACTTCTCCGACTCCAGGCTGCTCGAGGTGTGGGTAAAGGGAGACGGCGGCAGAGTTCACATCGATCTCGGCACCGAGATCGACGAAGATGCTCCCCGCTGGACGGCTGCCGGCGCGATCGCAGGCTGGAACGGGGTGCTCGATACCGAAGATGCAAACCGGAACGGCTATCTCGACGTGGGGGCAGGCGAGGACGCCGGTCTCGACGGGGTGGCCGGGGCGGACGGCGATCAGGTCCCGGGCGATGATGGGAACGATGACTACCCCCAGGGGGAGATACGGTCGGAGGACTACTTCAAACTCAATCGGACAGAGAACAACCGACGCCTCGATACCGAAAACTTGAACCGAGACAACGGCCTCAATAGGCGTAATGACTACTTCGAATTCACTATCGATCTCGAAGACACGCAGTTCGTTGCCATACCGGAGAACGAGAAAGGGTGGACGCTCTATCGCGTACCACTCACGGATACGGCAGCACTCGATACGGTTGTCGGCGCCCCTGACTGGGAACATATCATTTTCGCCAGGCTCTGGCTGGATGGCTTGGCTGAGCAGGATACCGTACTGATCGGCGGCCTCGAGGTCGTGGGGAATCGCTGGCAGAATGAAGGCGTGATCCCGGTTGTGGGCGGAGCCGCTCCCGTCCAGGAGTACGAGCGCTTCGAAGTGGCGACGGTCAATTCCCGGGAGGATCCGGAGTACAAGCCTCCCTACGATCCCGGGGTGGATCGCGAAGGCAAGCGCATGACAGAGGGCTCCCTCGTGCTCCAGTATCAGGACATCGAGGTCGGGCACGGGGGGCTCGCCTACCGATCTCTGTTCACCTCTGACGACTATACTGACTACAGAGAGATACGGGTGTACGTCTACGGAGATGCCTCTGGATCCCACTTCTTCTATCGCGTGGGAGAGGACTCGGCGAACTACTATGGGTACGAGGTCGATGTGACGTGGTCGGGGTGGCAAGAACTGTTTGTCGATCTGCGGGAGCTCACCAGGCTGAAACAGGAGACTCCTCTCGACTCAACAGGGAGCCGCTACGCGACGGAGGGCCCGTACGTGGTTCGCGGCAGCCCATCATTGACGAACATCGAATGGCTGGCCCTGGGCGTCGAGAACCGGGATCAGCCCGGTGGGAATCCGGTGAGCGGCGAGTTGTGGGTCGATGACGTACGGCTCACGGAAGTGGTGCGGCGGGTCGGCACCGCTGCCCGGGCGAGGATCGAGACAAAGTTCGCCGACCTGCTATCGCTGAATGCGACTGTTGACAGGCGTGAGAGCGATTTCTACTCCATGAGCGACTGGGCCGCCCGCCAGACAGGAGGAGGCGGGCGCGGGAGATCAGCGACCCGGCTCGGCTTCAATGTGGATGGCACGCTTCAGCTCGAGCGGTTTCTACCGGCATCATGGGGGATTACCCTCCCGCTCTCCGGAAGTTGGGATGAGAGCCAGAGTCTGCCGCGCTTCGGCGAGGGAGATGACGTTGAGTTGACGGCAGGCGAGGCGAGGAAGGAGCGCACACAGAGACGCGATCGAAGGATCAGTGCTTCGTTCCGCAAGCCGAAGCGTTCGCTCAATCGATTCGCCCAGCTCACCCTCGACCATCTCACGGCGTCCGGAAGCGTGAGCCAGCACGTTGGATATTCGCCAACGTCTGTCGATACGAGCATGACCTATGCCACCGCTGTGAACTACTCCTACAGCCCGCGTATCAGTCCGCTCCGTCTCCCGCGCGGTCTCGAGTTGCTGTACACACCAACGAGCTTCTCTCTCGGCACCGGCTACACCGAGCAGTGGCGGAAGAGCAGGACCGACCCGGGAGGACCGATCACGAGCAGGAGCCGGTCCAGGGCCGTGAAGGGCAACACCAAGGTGGACGTCCGACCCTTCCCCAGCCTGACGGGGAGCTACAGCCTCAATGTGATCAGGGATCTCGAGCTCGAGAAGCGGCGGTTCAACAGGAACATCGGGAGCGAGGTAAACAGAACCCAGACCGTGACAACGTCGTTTTCCCCCACTCTCACGCGGATTCTCAGCCATACGTTCTCGTATTCGACACGATATGCGGAGGATCATCCCAATCGAAGCGTCCTCACCGATTCTCTCGATCTGCGCAATGCCAGTAATGCCAACACCAGTCAGGTGCGTCTCGGGCTCAACTTTCCCGAGTTCGTCCGCATCTTCACCGGTCTGCGGGACGAGGCGAAGGATGCCTCTGCCCGGCCAGGGTCCCCCCATTGGCTGGCCATGCAGGCGGAGAAGTGGTCGCGGAACATCACCAGCCCTCAGGCGTCATACACCCAGGATCGCCAGACGAGGGCGTACGGGTTGCTCGATCGCCCGTCGCTCAGATACCAGATCGGCCTGACGCGCTCCTCCGGCGACGTTCCTCGGTACGAAGGCTATCGCGGGCTGTCGGAGGATTCGAGGAGTGTATCGAACTCGTACCGCCTATCGAGCGGGGTGCGGATGGGTACGGTGAACGTGAGTGTGGCAACACATCGCACAGATTCCAGAGCCGAGACTGCCGGGTGGAGGGCAAGAGAGGGCCATTCGGCGACGTGGCCCGACCTCTCGTTGTCCTGGGGCCGCGTGGAGAGATTTCAGATATTCAGGGGGCTCGTCACATCTTCGACATTGAGTTCTTCATATATGCGCCGCACCGAGCGACGCGGCTACGTCGGGGAGCCATCTGACTACATCACCGAGGTAAACAGCTTCTCTCCACTTATTGCATGGCAGGCGAGGTGGCGACAGGGGATCGGGACGAATCTCTCGACAAACTACACGCGGACCGAAGTCGAAAACGTCAACACGATGACTCAGATCTCGTCAGTCTCTCAGGAGGAGACCAGGAACATCCGTCTCACTGCAAACTATTCTTTCAGCGCACCGGGCGGTCTGCGGTTGCCCTTTGTGCGCAATCGCCTCAGATTCACATCAAATCTCGATTTCTCCCTCATGGCCAGCTATAGCACTCAGGTCCGGACGAGGGTACAGAAGGGCCTCGCCGCAGCGCCAGTTATAGAGGTGGATATCAATACGCTCTCGATCGTGCCCCAGGCCAGCTACAACTTTTCGTCGAGTGTTGTGGGTGGGTTGAGCGGGGAGTACACGAGGCGACGGGACAATCAGGCTGACCGGACGTTCAAGACGATCGAGGTAAGGGTATTTGTCGAGTTCAAGTTCTAACAACCAGGAGGAAGTAGAGGGGCGTGTACGTACTGCTCACATCATCGCGACGGCGCCTGCTCATCCGGTGGCTCACATCTGTCGTTCGACGGGACGCGGGCCTACCGGCACCTCATCAGACAAACCGAACTCGGACCGCGACACCCCGGCTCGACGGGACACGATGATGCGAGACGCCTCCTCGTAGGCGAACTGAGCCAGGTTGCTGAAGTCGTGCAGGAACAGACATTCCAATATACAGACGAAGACGCAGGGATGACATTCGACCTGACAAACATCATCGCTTCGTTCTTGCCGGACAGACGGCAGAGGATCATGCTGGGAGCGCACTGGGACACCAGGCCCAGGGCGGATCGGGATCCTGATCCGCTCGTTCGTGAGCAACCCATCCTCGGCGCCAACGATGGTGCCTCAGGAGTAGCCGTGCTCCTGGAGATCGCCAGGCTCCTCCACGAGTATCCGCCGCCGGTAGGCGTCGACATCATTCTATTCGACGGGGAGGACTATGGCCAGGAGGGCGACATTGACCGCTACATTCTCGGATCGACCCATTTCGCCGCCAATATGGGCGCGTATCGGCCCCGCTTCGGCATAGTCATCGACATGATCGGCGACAGCGATCTCGCCATCTACAAGGAGCACTATTCGGTTGCACTCTGTTCACCGGTGGTCGATCTGGTCTGGAACACGGCAGACCGTCTGGGACTGGAGGCATTCCATCCGGACGTGGAGTACGCGGTCTGGGACGACCACATACCGCTGCTGAGGGCTGGAATCCCGTGCGTACTCGTCATAGATTTCGACTACCGTTACTGGCACACGCTCGAGGATACTCCAGACAAGTGTAGTCAGGAGAGTCTGGCCATCGTCGGGGAATTGCTGACACACGTAATCTACGGGCAGGAAGCCCAGGGGGAGAGGAATCTTCCATGATGCCATGGCTCACGCCCGGGGAAGAGAAGGTCGTGGCGCTGCTGATCGGAGGACTTCTCCTCGGATCGGCGATCCTTATCTATAAGCGGAGTCACCCGGCCTTTGCTCCGGATCTGGTCGGCGTGCGCCAGGGCCGGGGCGCGGCGGGATCCATTCGCCCCGCGGAGACGTCGAACGAAGTGGAGGAGGGAGAGTGCGTCGACATCAATGAAGCCTCGGAGGGACAACTGGAGAAGCTGCCGGGGATTGGGCCGGTTATTGCGTCGCGCATCATTGCCTATCGAGACGAGGTCGGCCCGTTCAGCAGTCCCGATGACCTCCTGAGGATCCGGGGCATCGGACCGGAGACCCTCGGGAGGATACGGCCGCACGTCCGGTGCGGAGCTCGCGAGGGGATCGAGTGACGGCGGTGGGGGGAAGAGATTTTCCCCGGATTGGCCCAATGGTCTTGACACGAGGCAGATGCATTCCTATAATATGTCGAGGTACCGTGGCCCGGTCGGGTGGGGTGATCGGGCAGAGGGGAGCGGTCTAGTAGCGTCAACACGGGGTTACGAGGTCATGCCGAGACTAGGTGATATGCTCATCGAGGCCGGGCTCATAACCGAGGAGCAGCTCAAGGAGGCGCTGGAGGCCCAGAAGCGGGACGGCGGCCGGCTGGGCTTCAACCTCGTCAAGCTCGGGTTCGTCAGCGACGTAGAGATCACGAAGTTCCTCGCCAAGCAGTATAACGTCCCGGGAGTCGATCTCGCGTACAAAGAGATCCCCGAGGCTGTGCTGAAGCTTCTCCCTCCCGACGTCGCCCAGAAATATCAGGCCGTTCCGGTCTCGAGGGTAGGCAAAGTTATCACGGTGGCGATGGCGAATCCGAGCGACGTCTTCGCCATCGAGGACATCAAGTTCGTTACGGGCTTCGAGGTCCGGCCGGCTGTCGCATCAGAGGGGTTGATCCAGGGAGCGATTGGCAAGTACTATCAGGCTGCCGATGTCCTCTCTCAGGTGATGAAGGCGGTGAAAGAGGATGAGCTCACCCTCGTCGACAAGGAGAAGAAGGACGATGAGGTGAGCGACATCGCGCTGGCCGTCGAGACCGGGCCGGTGGTCAAGCTCGTCAATAGCATACTGATAGATGGTATCAGCCGGGGATCGAGTGACCTTCACATCGAGCCATACGAGAAGGAACTACGGATCCGCTACTGCATCGACGGGCATCTCCACGAAGTGATGTCGCCGCCCGCTCGCCTGCGGGCCGCCGTTACTTCCCGTATCAAGATCATGGCGAAGATGAACATCGCCGAAAAGCGTCTGCCTCAAGATGGCCGGCTCAAAGTGAAGGTGAGGGGTAAGGTCGTCGACCTGAGAGTCTCGACCGTCCCCTCTCTGTTCGGAGAGAAAATATGTCTGCGCGTCCTCGACCGCTCGGCAATCTCGTTCGATCTCGCAACCCTCGGATTCGAGGAGGACGAATACCAACGGATCATGCGCGCGATCCAGGTTCCCTATGGTATCATTCTCGTGACCGGCCCTACAGGGAGCGGGAAGACGACGACTCTGTATGCCGCCCTCAACAAGATAAACACCCCGGATGTCAACATCACTACTGCCGAGGATCCCATCGAGTACAGTCTCATCGGAGTCAATCAGGTTCAGATCAGGGAGGATATCGGATTCACATTCGCCGATGCCCTCCGCTCGTTCCTGCGGCAGGACCCGAACATCATTATGGTGGGGGAGATCCGCGATCAGGAGACCGCGGAAATCGCGATCCGGGCGGCCCTGACGGGCCACCTCGTCCTGAGTACGATTCACACCAACAGCACTGCCGGGACGATCACCCGTCTCATCAACATGGGAGTCGAGCCATTTCTCATCGCATCCTCGCTCAATCTGATCCAGGCGCAACGGCTGCTGAGGAAGATCTGTGCCAACTGCAAGGAACCGATCGACATCAAGCCCGAGGTTTTGCAGGATATGGGCGTCGATCCGGCGGCGCTTGACGGAGCCCAGATCTATGCCGGCCGCGGCTGTGCCCACTGCTCGGGGACCGGGTATCGGGGAAGGATCGGGATATTCGAGGTGATGGGCATCACGCCCCGCATACGGGAGATGATATTGAATCGGGATAGCACCGAGAAAATAGAGCAGGTCGGGAAAGGGGAGGGCCTGCGGACATTGCACGATAATGCCATCCTCAAGCTGAAGGCAGGCGTCACCTCGGTTGATGAGGTTGTGCGGGAGACGAAAGTAATCTAGGAGGCGTTGACGCGACAGAGCGGATGGGAAGGAACGAAAGGAGGCGGACGGCGTGGCGGAACGACTGGGGGCGCTGCTCGTAAAAGCGGAACTGATCACCCAGCAGCAGCTGGAGGAGGCACTCAAGGCGCAGGACACCGTTGGTGGCCGCCTCGGCTCCAGCCTCGTGCGGATGGGTTTCATTTCCGCTGAGCGCCTGGCGGGCTTCTTGAGCGAGCAGTTTCATGTGCCGGCCGTCGAGCTCTCTGCCGCCACGCTCGACGAGTCGGTCATCGGGCTCATTCCCCCGGAGGTCGCCCAGCGGTACGAGGTTGTGCCGGTGAAGCGTGTGGGCAGACTGCTTACCGTCGCTATGGGCAACCCGACAGATCTCTTCGCCCTTGAGGACATCAAGTTCCTCACGGGACTCGAGGTCCAGCCTGTCGTCGCCACGGAGACCGCGATCCAGGAAATCCTGAACAAGCACTACGGCGTGGGAAAGGACCTGGCGCCGGTCAGAGAAGAGGAGGGGGGAGGTGAGGACATCGAGGTGCTCGAGGCGGGCGAGATGGCCGAGCGGGAGGAGGAGGACCTCTCAGAGCTTATCGCCCTGGGACAGGAGACGCCGGTCGTCAAGCTCGTCAATTTCCTCATCACCGACGGCGTGCGGTCTGGGGCGAGCGACATTCACATCGAACCTTATGAGAAGGTCATGCGCGTTCGGTTCAGGATCGACGGTGTCCTCCACGAAGTAATGTCACCGCCCCATCGTCTCCGCGCTCCCCTCACCTCGCGTGTCAAGATAATGTCGAATCTCGACATCGCCGAGCGGCGCGTTCCGCAGGATGGGAGGATCAGGGTCCGCGTCGACGAGAAGCTCATCGACCTCAGGGTCTCGGTCATTCCCACCCTCTATGGCGAGAAGATCGTGATGCGTATTCTCGACAAGAGCGGGCTCATGCTCGATATGACCGAGCTCGGGTTCGAGGAGGCGGCGCTCAAGAACTTCCTCAAGGCGATCGAGAGTCCGTATGGCATCGTGCTCGTCACCGGCCCGACGGGCAGCGGGAAGACGACCACACTCTATTCGGCTCTCAGCCGGCTCAACAGTCCTGATAAGCACATCCTCACGGTTGAGGATCCCATCGAGTACAATCTCCGTGGCATCAATCAGGTACAGGTGAACGAAGACATCGGTCTGACGTTCGCGTCGGTGCTGCGATCGTTCTTGCGCCAGGCGCCGAACATCATCATGGTGGGCGAGATCAGAGATGCCGAGACAGCCGAGATCGCGATTCGCGCAGCGCTGACAGGCCACCTTGTCCTCAGTACGATCCACACGAACGACGCACCGAGCACCGTCAACCGCCTGATCGATATGGGAATCGATTCATTCCTCGTTGCTGCATCACTCAACCTGATCCAGGCGCAGCGTCTCGTTCGTCGCATCTGTTCCAACTGCAAAGAGGAGATCGTGGTGGAGCCGAAGCTGCTCGAGGATATCGGCCTGAAACCGCAGGAGCACCTAGGAATTAAGCTGTACAAGGGTAGGGGGTGTGGCGAGTGTGGCAATAAGGGATACCGTGGTCGAATCGGCCTGTACGAGGTGATGCCGATATCTCCCACGATCAAGAGCATGATACTTGAGCGGAAGTCGACCGCAGCGATCGCCCAGGAGGCGAGAGAAGAGGGGATGATCGGATTGCGGGAGGATGCCCTGCGGAAGCTCACAGCAGGCATCACGACCGTCGAGGAAGTGCTCCGAGAGACTGCAGCATTCTGAACGGAGGACGAAGACCAGTGATTACGCTCCGGCAGTTGCTTGAGGAGATGGTTCAGAAGGGAGCTTCCGATCTCCATTTGACGGCCGGCGCTCCGCCGGTCTTCAGGGTCGACGGAAGGCTCATGCCCACGAACTATGAGGTCCTTTCTCCGGAGGCGACCGAACAGCTCTCCTACAGTGTGCTCAACGACGAGCAGAAGAAGCGGTTCGAGATGGAGAACGAGCTCGACCTCTCGTTCGGCATTCAGAATCTATCGCGGTTCCGTGCTAATGTCTTCCTGCAGCGCGGATGTGTGGCGATGGCGGTGCGGACCATCCCGTTCGACATCCGGAGCTTCCAGGATCTGGGGCTGCCGCCGGTCGTCTCCGACCTCAGTCAGCGCTCCAAGGGGCTCATTTTGGTGACCGGCCCTACGGGCTGCGGCAAGTCGACGACCCTCGCCGCGGTGATCGATTACATCAATAGTGTCCGTCAGGGTCATGTGGTGACCGTCGAAGACCCGATCGAGTATGTCTTCCGCCACAAGAAGTGTATCATCAATCAGCGCCAGGTCGGGTCCGATACGAAGAGCTTTTCGAACGCGCTTAAGTACGCGTTGCGCGAGGATCCGGACGTTGTGATGATCGGCGAGATGAGAGATATGGAGTCGTATCAGGCGGCGCTCACGATTTCCGAGACGGGTCACCTTACGCTGGCCACACTGCACACGAATTCTGCCGCCGAGTCGATCAACCGAATCATCGACGTCTTTCCCGCAGATCAGCAATCGCAGGTGCGGGCCCAATTGGCGTTCGTCATCGAGGGTGTGCTTACCCAGCACCTCATTCCCAGGATCCGCGGTGGCCGGGCATTGGCGCTGGAGATCATGGTAGCGACTCCGGCCATTCGCGCGCTGATTCGTGACGACAAGGTCCACCAGATCTATGGCATGGTGCAGGCAGGGCAGAAGTACGGGATGCAGACGATGAATCAGTCGTTGTACCAGCTGTATAACATGCGTCAGATCTCGCTTGAGAACGGTCTCAACTATTCGCCCAATCCGGATGAACTGGAGAAGATGATCGAGACCGGATCACCGACGGTGGTGCTGGGATCGACCAAGAAGGGGTAGCGAACTATGGCCACGTACACCTGGAAGGGGACACTGCCCTCCGGCAAGATCACGTCGGGGGAGCTAGTGGCAGAGAATCAGGCAGCCGTCGTTGCCGCCCTCAGGGCACGGAAGATCATCGTCAGTTCGATCCGCGAGAAGCCGCGGGAGATACATCTCCCGTTGCTTGGCGGCGGCAAGGTCAGATCACGTGATCTGGCGGTCTTCACCCGCCAGTTCGCCACGATGATCAATTCCGGACTCCCCCTCGTCTCATGTCTCGAGATCCAGTCGAGGCAGGTCGAGAAGGAAACCTTTCGCAAGGTCCTGCGCGAGGTGATGCACGATGTAGAGGGTGGTATGACGCTTGCAGAGGCCCTCCGCAAGCAGAAGCGCGTCTTCTCCGATCTATACGTCAACATGGTCGAGGCCGGCGAGGCCGGAGGCGCGCTCGATATCATACTGGTGAGGCTCGCCAACTATCTGGAGAAGGCCGAGGCGCTGGCGCGCAAGATCAAGGGCGCCATGATCTATCCGGCCATCGTCGTGACGATCGCTATAGCCGCCACTGCCATCATTCTAGTGGCGGTCATTCCGACGTTCGCGAACATGTTCATCAGCATGGGTGCCGAACTCCCCCTGCCCACGAGGATCGTGATTGCACTATCGAACTTCGTCCGCCATTGGTTCATCGCCGGGATCATTGGCGCGGTGGCATTGGTCGTGGGCCTGCGGTTCTTCTATCGGTCGCCTCGGGGTCGACTCACGCTAGACCGTATTCTCCTTAGAGTGCCCGTCCTGGGGACGCTGATCCAGAAATCGGCGATCGCCCGGTTCTCACGCACGCTCGGCACGCTGCTCTCGAGCGGGGTCTCGATTCTCGAGGCCCTGGAGATTACAGCACGGACCGCAGGGAACCAAGTTGTCCAGAACGCTGTAATGGAGGCTAGAGCGAGTATCAGCGAAGGCGCGACGATCGCTGGTCCCCTTGAGAACGTCGGCGTCTTCCCTCCCATGGTCGTGCAGATGATCTCGATCGGAGAGGCCACGGGCGGCCTCGATGAGATGCTGAACAAGATCGCCGACTTCTATGATACGGAGGTCGATCAGGCTGTTGAGAACCTGACTTCCGCTCTCGAGCCGATAATCATCGTCTTCCTGGGGGTGATCGTCGGCGGAATGGTCATTGCCATGTACCTTCCGATCTTCAAGATCGTCACATTGATCCACTAGGAAGGTTCGAGCAAGGGAAACGAGATGAGGCGTGACAGTCCGCTGACTGGAAGGGAGACGGCCGGGCGGATTGCGTGGTTACTCGCGGGCAGGCCCCTGGTCGTCTCTGTCATATTGGGAACGGGGATCATCATCCTGAATCTGGGAGAGACCCCGGTCTCCCTGCTTCCCCTCTACCTGTTGATCGGAGCGAGCTGCGCTCTCAGTATAGGTTCGTGGCTCGCGTTATTGATGGGGGTATCGGCCCTCGGAACGCTGTATGTGCAGCTGGTCGCAGATATTGTCCTCGAGACCGGTATCATTCACTTCACCGGCGGCCCCGAGAGTTCCTTCTCACTTCTCTACTTCCTCACGATAATTTGCGGAAGCATCGTCTTCTCAGTGCGCGGCGGATTGGTGATGGCTTGCCTCTCCGGGCTCGCATATGGACTGCTTCTCTGGGGAGAGCGGAGCGGCGTCATGCCCTTCGCCGCTGGCCTGACCGCCCTCGACATGCCGGGAGCTCACATCTTCCTGCGCGCATATCTCCACGTTCTTTTCTTCTTTCTCGTTGCAGCACTGTCGGGGTATCTCTCCGAGCGCCTTCGTGTGAGCGGGGTGGAGTTGAAGCAGATTGTCCGCGAGCTTCACGAAGCCCGGTTGACGACCGACGACATCCTCCAGAATATGGGAAGCGGCCTCGTCACGGTCGATCTCGATGGGAAGATCGTCTACTTCAATCGGAATGCGGAACTGCTCCTCGAATGTGCTGGCCGTCTTCACCATGATGAGGTGCTCGGGGCAGAGCTGCCCGAGAGAGTTGCACCGTTCCGCGACCATCTGATGAGCGTCGTGCGCGATGGGACTGAGGAGGTGCGAGCTGAAGTCGATATACAGACAGAGGGCGGGTCTACCAGGTCGCTCGGTCTATCGACTACTGTCCTGTACGATCGTGAGGGGCGGCGACATGGTGCGATGGCGGTATTTCGGGATATCACACAGGTCAAGGAGATCGAGGAGCGACTGAGGCTGGCAGATCGGATGGCTGCACTGGGAGAGCTCGCCGCCGGCATCGCGCACGAGATCCGCAATCCGATGGGGTCGATCAGGGGATGCATCGAGATGCTCGCGGATGATCTTCAACTCCGTGGGGAACACAAGAGACTGATGGAACTGATCATCAAGGAATCGGATCGTCTCAACGACACGATTGACAACTTTCTGAGGTTCGCACGATCGACGCCTCCGGCGTTCTACGATGTCGACATCAGCGGAGTGGTCGATGATGCTATAAGGCTGGCTGAGGCTCATCCCGCGTACCGCAATGAGATCAGGGTAGAATGCGCCGTGTCGAGCAGACCGATTCATCTCGAGGCGGATCCCGAGCGCGTGCGGCAGGCGCTCTTCAACCTGCTGCTCAATGCCTTCCGCGCAATCAAAGGGAGCGGCACAGTCAGGATTGAGGTCTCAGTGTCGCCGGACGAGAGCGCCCTCGTGATCGCGTGCGAGGATGACGGTGTGGGCATTTCTCCCGAAGAGCACCCCAGGATTTTCGAGCCTTTCTACTCGGGTAGCGGAGAGGGCACGGGACTGGGCCTCGCCATCGTCCACCGCATAGTGGAGGAGCACGGGGGCACCATTTCGGTCGAGAGCAAACCCAACGAGTATACCCGCTTCGTGCTGGCTCTGCCGCTCACCAGGCGGGAGGCTTTCGCGCAGATAGGGGACTCTGAATCGTGAGCGATGAACGCATTCTGGTGGTGGATGACGATGAGAGTATGCGCGACATGCTCTCGATTATGTTGCGAAAGGAAGGGTACGATGTCACCCTTGCGGGCAGCGGACAGGAGGCGCTCCAGCGAGTCGGCGAGTTCGGATTCGACTGCATCATCACCGACATTCGGATGCGCGGCGTTGACGGCCATGAGTTGCTGCGCGAGATCAAGAAGCTGGATCCCGAAAGCTGCGTAATGATGATGACTGCCTATAGCTCCGTCGAGTCGGTGATCGAGGCGCTTCGTGACGGTGCGGCTGACTACTTCGTCAAGTCTCGGACCACCACTGAAGAGATCAAGCTGCGGCTGCGCAAGGTTCTGGAGAGCGAGCAGCTGCGGCGGGAAAACGTCCGGCTGCGGAGGGAACTCGGGCGCCGCGGCAGGCCGACCGAACTCATCGGAGACAGCCCTGCGTTCCGCCGTCTCCTGGAGGTGATCGACCGGGTCGCTGGTGCGGAGAGTACGGTCGTGATCGCAGGGGAGAGTGGTACCGGGAAGGAGCTCGTCGCGCGGGAGATACACCTGCGCAGTCCGCGCGCGAACGGGCCGTTTGTGACGATCAACTGCGGAGCGCTGCCGGAGACACTGCTGGAGAGCGAGCTCTTCGGCCACCTCAGGGGATCGTTCACCGGGGCCCACAAGGACAAGCAGGGCCTGTTTCAGGTGGCGAACGGCGGGAGCCTGTTCCTCGATGAGGTGGGGGAGACGAGCGGCGCGATTCAGGTCAAGCTGCTCCGCGCCCTGCAGGAGCGGGAGGTCGTGCCGGTCGGTGGGACGAAACCTGTCCCCATTGACGTGCGTCTGCTCGCGGCGACGAATACCGACCTCGAACAGGCGGTTGCAGAAGGGGCGTTTCGCGCGGATCTCTTCTATCGTCTGAACGTCATACCGATCCGGGTGCCGCCGCTGCGCGAGCGGATCGAAGACATCCCCCGTCTCGTAGATCACTTCATCAAGCTCTATTGTGAGGCATTCTCCATCCCGTTGAAGACCATTACCGGGGATGCGCTCGAAGTGCTTCAGACTTATAGTTGGCCGGGAAACGTCCGCGAGCTCCAGAACACGATCGAGCGGGCCGTCGTCCTGCACGAGGGGTCGTCGATCGAGCGGGCTGACCTCCCGGAGCGTGTACTCACGCGGGCCCCGGCTCCTGTCGGCCCAGTACAGGATCGCGGGGAGCGGAGTCTTCGCCAACTGGAGCGCGACGAGATAGAGCGCCTCCTGGCCGAGACCGGAGGCGACAAGACGAAGGTCGCTCAGGTCCTGGGCATACATCTCTCCACCCTCTATCGCAAAATAAGGGCCTATGGGATCGACGATGTCTAGGATCGGACCGGGGCACCATCCATATGCGCTTGCCTCTCTAGCGGTGGCGGTGCCGGTGCTGGTGACGATCCTCGGGGGCGGCGAACGGGTAGAGGTGCTTGCTCTGGCCCAGCTCGCGGTGCTGGGACTTCTGGGCTGGTCTGTATGGCGGATGGTGTCGCACGGGAAGGTCGTCATCCGCCGAACGGGGTTCGAACTCCCTCTCCTGTTGCTCTTGCTCGCAGCCCTCATCTCGACATTGCTCTCCGGGAACAGATACAGCTCGACGTTAGGGACATTCGAACTCGGTGCATATATCGCCTTCTTCTTGATCGCGGCCAACTGGTTGGCCTCCGTGCCGCAGATTCGACTTATGAGTATCGTAATCGTCGTGCTCGGAGTTGCCGAATCCTTTCTCGCGTTCTCGCAACGGTTCGGCCAAGGCATCGAGCGGGTCATGGGTTCGTTACCTTACAGCAACTACTTCACTGACCTCCTTCTGGTTGGCGTCAGTATCTCGTTCGCCTATCTGCTATTCGGGAGGAGATCGCTGGCACCGTACTTGGCCGCCGGCGCCGCCTCGGCCGTGTTGCTCGGGACGCTGGTGATGACCGGGACGAGGGCCGCAATAGTGGCGCTCATCGTGGTAGCTTCGCTCCTGGGCGCCCTCCGTGGAAGGGGGTGGCTCCTCATCTGTCTTATAGCTCTCGTCGTGCTCTTTGTCGCCGTGCCCAATTCGATCACCGAACGACTGCTGAATGTGGGAGAGTATGACATCTATGCCTATAAGCGGCTCGACATATGGCAGCAGTCCCTCCGAACCTTCACCACCGCTCCCCTGTTCGGTGTCGGCCCGCGCAACTACGCAGCAGCGGCCCGGCAATTCAGTTTTCCGGTCGATGGTGCGGTGGGCCGCTATGCTCACTCCGCGCAGATCGCCCACAACGAATTCATGCATGTCGGTGTTGAACTGGGTGTTGTGGGGTTCGCGCTCTTCACCTGGGTGATCGTGCTTTTCCTCGGGGTGATGCGTCGGGTGAGGCGCCTCGAGGTGGACCCGGCGACAACACCCTTCGTCGTGGGCTCTACGGCAGGCGTGATGGCGCTGCTCGTACATGCCCTGTTCGACAACGTGCTCTACCTCCCGGGAAATGCACTCATATTCTTTCTCCTGTTAGGAGCGCTTGCCGGGCTTATGAGCGGGTCGCGGTACTGGCGATGGGAGTTCCAGCCATCTCGAGTACGTACGCTGTACGTGGCGATTGCCCTGCTCTTGGTCGCCCAGGGGATAGTGCGTCCGGCGATCGCCACCGTCCTTTCAGGGCGCGCAGGTGAGGCTTTGCGTAAGGGATCGCACGATCGGGCGATCGCAGCTCTGGAGCGCGCACGCCTCGTCGCTCCAGGAGACGCCAACCTCGCCGGAGCTCTGGGCGGCCTGTATGAGCTCTCGTTTATCGAGACGCGCAGAGCTGCAGATATCTGGTCTTCGTTCATTATGTACGAGAAGGCGATCCTGGCGGATCGCCTCGAGCCGAGGTACGAGACGGCTCTTGCCGATATGCTCGTGAGGAGATGTGGGTTCGCTGATCCCGAGACTGCCGATGCCATCCTGGGCCACCGGGAGCGGGCTGTCGGGCTCGATCCACACAATCCGTTCCTCCGACTCGACTTGGCCGAGGCCCACGTGGAGCGCGGTGAGTTGCGGCAGGCTGTCGCCGCGGTACAGTCTGCACTTGCCCTGGAGCCGAATTTCCCCGGCGCTCACATACGACTTGCGCAACTGTACGAAGAGCAAGGTGAACCCTCTCTTGCCCTGGAGCACTACCATCAGGCGCTTGCGGTGCCGATCGGCGAGCTCAGGCCTCATGCCATGAACGGGTATGAGCTCCGCCTGCTCGAATATGATCGGGGCACTGTGGAGCGCAGTGTTGACAGGCTTGCTCTCGACGCTGCAGGAACGAGGAGGATCAGTAGATGATTGAGGGAGTGCAGGTCATACCACTCACGAGGCACGTCGATGAACGCGGCTATGTCATGGAAATCCTGCGCAGTGACGACACCCACTACGAGAAGTTCGGACAGGTCTATGTCGCCACATGCAACCCCGGGATCATCAAGGCCTGGCACGCTCATCGGAAACAGACTGATCACTTCGCGGTCGTGAAGGGGAATGCAAAGATCGGGCTATTCGACGACCGGGAAGCCTCTCCCACGTGCGGCGAAACAATGAACGTGGTCATTGGCGAGCTGAATCCGGCGCTCGTCATCATTCCTCCGCTCGTCTGGCACGGACAGATGGCACTGGGCAACGAACCGTCGATCCTGATCAACATCCCCTCCGAACCCTACGACCCCGAACAGCCAGACGAACTAAGGCGCGACCCATTTGATCCGGAGATCGGGTTCGAATGGAGGCCGCAGAGCGGATAGATCGTCTTCTTCCACGCATCTGATGGCCCGATTTCACTGATATCATGAGATGGAGAGCGTGGCGTGCGAGAACTCGCCGGAGCACATGTGTTTGTGACAGGAGGAGCCGGCTTCGTCGGCTCCCATGTTGTTGACGGACTCGTGAGAGAGGGGGCGGCCGTCGTCGTCTATGACGATTTCCGGAGGGGGAGAATGGCCAACCTCGAATGGGCGATGGCGAATGGTGACGTGAAGGTGATCGAGGGTGATATTGCCGATCGCGGACACCTGGCACAGGCGATCTCCGGGGCCGATCTGGTCTCCCACCAGGCCTCGCTCTGGCTCTGGGAGTGTGAGAGCGATCCGCGGGAGGCCCTGGAAGTCAATATCGTCGGCACGTTCAACGTCCTGGAGGCCAGCGTCGAGGCCGGCGTTGTGAAGATCGTGATGGCCTCCTCGTCCTCTGTTTATGGTGAGGCCTGTTCGCTGCCCACCGATGAAGATCATCCCTTCAACAACGACTTCTTCTACGGGGCGACCAAAGTCGCCGATGAGCAGCTGGCACGCGCTTTTTACCGGAAGTATGGTCTCAAGTATATCTGTCTCCGCTATCTCAATGTCTATGGTCCGCGCCAGGACTACCGCTCGGCCTACGTGAGTGTCATCACGAACTTCATCAACCGTGTGGCGGAAGGCGAGCCGCCGATCATATTCGGCGACGGCAACGAGACGCTCGATCTCGTTTACGTCGAGGATGTTGCCAAGGCCAACATCGTCGCCCTCAAGAGCGGGTTGGAGGCTGAGGTGTTGAACGTCGCCAGCGGCAGAGAGACAACACTTCGCGAACTCGCCGATGCTGTCCTGGAAGTGATGGGGAGCGACCTCGTGCCGACGATCGAGAACCGGGAGCGCGGGCTTGTCGTACGGCGGTGGGGGAGCACGGAGAAGGCGGAAGCTCTGCTCGGGTTCAGGGCGACGGTGGGGGTCAGAGAAGGGCTACGGAGACTCATATCGTGGCGTGATCAGGACATCCTGCGCGAGGGAGGAGGATGAACGTTCTGAACGTAGTCGGCACACGGCCCAATCTGATCAAGATCTCCCCGCTCGCGAGAGCATTTCACAGGAAGAGCGGGGTCGTCTCAAAGCTCGTCCACACCGGACAGCATTACGACGCCACCCTCAGCGATATCTTTTTTGCCGAGCTGGAGCTGCCGAGCGTCGACTACCACCTTGATGTCGGCTCCGGTACCCACGCCGAACAAACCGCCGACACGATGATAGGATTCGAGAAGATCGTGGAGGGCGAGGCCCCTGATCTCGTCGTTGTCGTCGGCGACGTCAATTCGACACTGGCCTGCGCCCTTGTCGCCGGGCAGCGGGGCGTTCCCCTGGCGCATGTCGAGGCCGGGCTCCGCAGTTTCGACAGGTCGATGCCGGAGGAGATAAACCGTATGGTGGCTGATGCCCTCGCACGGTATCTGTTTGCCCCCTCGGCCGACGCGTGCGATAATTTGAAGAGAGAGGGAGTCGATGAGGGGGGGATCTATTTCGTGGGGAACGTAATGATCGATACGGTGCTCGCCTGGCGGGACGCCGCCCGAGCCCGGAGGTCGATGGAGAGGTTCGGCTTCAGGCAGAAGGAATATGTGCTGTACACCCTCCATAGACCCGAGAATGTAGATCAGGTGGATCGATTGGATCAGGTGATCGAGCTCGTCGAGAGAGTCTCGGCCGAGATCCCGGGCATCTTTCCCGTACACCCGCGCACTCGTCTCAGACTGAAGACTTCGCGGCTCGATGCCGCGCTTCGCCGGGTGCCCCGCCTGATTCTGACTGAGCCTCTCGGGTATCTCGACTTCCTCTCGCTGATGATGGATGCGGTTTGTGTCATCACCGACTCGGGAGGGATTCAGGAGGAGACGACTGTGCTCGGGGTGCCCTGTCTCACGGTGAGAAAGAACACCGAGCGGCCGATCACGGTAACCGAGGGGACAAACACGGTCATCGGACTCGATCCTCCCAGGGCGGCCGAGGAGGTGAGGGAGATAGTGAGCGGCCACGGCAAGCGGGGGCGGATCCCCGAGCTGTGGGACGGAAGAGCTGCTGAGAGGGTGGTCGAGGTGCTCGTGGAAGGATCTCGCGTCTAGGGTCTCGGGCCGGCGGCGGCGCACAGCAATCGGGAAGGGGAACGATGACAACTACTCACGCGATGGTCATTCTGGGAACACGTCCCGAGGTCATCAAGCTCGCTCCTGTCATCAGGGAATTCGGGACGCGGGATGGGGTGCGGGCGAGCATCTGCGTGACGGGGCAGCACCGTCAGATGCTCCACCAGATGCTCGGCGTATTCGGGATCGAGCCGGATTTCGACCTCGATGTGATGATCGATGACCAGACGCTCATCGACCTCAGTTCCTCTCTCCCACGAGGCCTCGACAGGATCCTCTCTTCCGAGCGTCCGGATTTCGTCCTCGTGCAGGGGGACACGACGACGGCCCTGTTCGCGGCGCTCGTCGCCTTCTATCACGGCATCCCTGTCGGCCATGTGGAGGCCGGCTTGCGCACCCCTGACAAGTACTACCCCTTTCCGGAGGAGATGAACCGGCGTCTCATATCACAGCTCTCTGACGTGCACTTCGCCCCCACCGAGCGCGCGAGACAGAATCTCATCCGCGAGAAGATCGATCCCGAATCGATCGCGGTCACCGGGAACCCGGTCATCGACTCACTCCTCGAGATGGTAGAGAGGGGTACCCCCATCGGGCTCGATATCGACCCCGATAGAAACAGGATCATTGTAGTCACTGCCCACCGCCGCGAGAATATCGGAGGGCCGCTGACGGAGATCTGCCTGGCGGTGCGGGAGATCGTCGCAGACTATCCTGACGTGGAGGTGGTCTTTCCGGTCCACCTCAATCCAGCTGTTCAGAAGACGGTGAGGGGGGAGTTGGGTGGGGTCGACCGCATCCACCTCACCGAACCGTTCGACTATCCGCGATTCGCCAGCCTCCTCTCATGCGCCTACCTGATACTGTCCGATTCCGGCGGGATCCAGGAAGAGGCGCCCTCGCTCGGCAAGCCGGTGCTCGTCCTGCGCGACGAGAGCGAGCGCCCGGAGGCAGTGGAGGCGGGGACGGCGCGGGTCGTGGGGACGAAGCGACAGGGGATAGTCGATGCTGCCCGGACGTTGCTTACCGATCGCTCAGCCTATCAGCAGATGGCGCGAGTTGCCAATCCGTTCGGCGATGGGAAGGCGAGCCCGAGGATCGTGGATCGCTGCCTCTGCTACCTCGAGAGCTGCGGACGGCAGGGATTCCGGGGATCCGGTTGATCTGCCCGTGCAAGTGAGCGGCAGGAGATGACTCGTTTCAGGAAAGAAAGCACAGTAACGTCGTCCCTTCTTATCATGGGGGGCGCTGTCGGCGAGTACGGTCTCGCACTGGTGAGCAGCATCGTGCTGACCAGATTGATGTCCGTGCACGACTATGGCTTGGTTTCGTTTCTGCTTTCGCCGGTGTGGATCGTCTCTACGATCTGCCTCTTCGGGCTCCCGTTTCTGTTCGTCTGTGATGTGGCTAAGCTCGAAGAGAAGGGCAGATTGGCCGCCGTCAGAGGGCACCTTGATCGTGGTCTTGTCATCGCCGTCGCGTCCTCGATCATCGTCACTCTTCTCCTCGTGCTTGCCTGGACCCTGCGGGTGCTTCCCGACCACAACGAGGCGCTCCTCATCCTTGCGATCTACGCCTCGCCGGCGAGTCTGATGGCGTTTGCGGGTTTTGTCTTCACGACTCTGCAGCGGGTGCGGTTCGCCGTGGCCTCCCAGCTCGTCCTGCGACTGCTGACTCTCGTGACCGTTGCCGGAGTCTATCTCGCGACGAAGAATGTCGTGAGCGCTGTCGGCGCTGCCATGGTGCCGCTCCTTCTGGTCGCGGTCATCGAGTGGTTCCTACTGAGGCGCATCGTCCCCCCCATCAGTCCGGAGGATGCGCGTGTCGGTTATTGGGAGGTGCTGAAGCGTTCGGCTTCCTATGGGCGGTGGGTCGTGCCCCAGAACGTGGTGGCTATGGCGTTCATGCCCGCGGCATTGTGGATTGTCGGATTTCGCAGCATGACTGAGACCGCGTATCTCAAGATCGCATTCGTGCTCGCGACGATGTGCTCCGCCCCGTTTGTCCAGTTGGTCTCCGTCCTCCAGCAGCGGTTATCACGATTCGCGAGTTATCCCGGAGATGATCTGCTGAGGACGAAAGGGCGGGAAGTGCAGGATCTAGTGATGCCCATTGTCCTCGTCGTCGCGTCATTGGTCATTATCGTTCATCGTATTGGCATTCAGATTCTCTATGGGCCTCAATATGCGCAGAGTAGTCGTCATGTCATGGTGCTCGTGCCGTCGGTCGTCTTCTACATCCTCTTCTATCTGATGACGCTTGTGCCGAATGCCAGGGGCCGCGTAGATGTGACGACGAAAGCATATCTCGCCGGGTTTGCCTGCTTCGTCGCCCTGGCCTGGGTGCTCGTCGGTCCCCTCGGGGCGATCGGCGCGGCGTGGGCGCTTCTCCTGTCCCGCGTGGTTGCGTCCATGATCATTCTCTCCGTCTTCTCACGTCACGTCGTCTTCTCGGCGCGCTGGTTGGTCGCCCTGCCGCTCCTTCTCCTCGCGCTGCTCGTGAACTGGCAGACGATTTTCATCGTGCCCGCTGTGGGGTGGCTGGTCGCCCTCATCTGGACCAGGAGGATTCATACACTCGGGCTGGTCGATGCGGTCCACTCATCGAGTGTTGAGGAGACCGTCCGTGCTCCGTAAGAGATTGCGCAGGGAGTACCCAGGTCCCACAAAGAGGGGGCGACCGCGGGATCGCTCAATGCGTTCTGGCGGGGCGTGGTGCTGCGGCCCGACCTCTGCACCGATCATCATCTTCTCGGGTGTCGACTGGCAGTTTCTCCGCCACCGCCATCACCACCTGGCGCTCGGGTTCGCAACCCGCACCAGGGTACTCTTCATCGAGCCTGCCTGTACCTGGTGGTGGTGGTGCCGCACGCTCGTTACCAGGCCCCGGCAGGCACTCAGACGACTGCGGGGTCTGCGCACTCTCGGTCCTCGGATCATCATCTTCTCGCCCTTTCTCTTTCCTTTCCAGAGACTCTTCCCGCGTCTGTACGCGCTCAATGTGCGGTGGCTACAGAGCAGGCTCGCGCAGCTCGTGGGCCGGCTCGGCTTTCGCGGGTCGGTGCTCTGGATAACCACCCCGCTCGGTCGGCCGTACATCGGACACCTGGATGAACGAATCGTCTGCTTCGACTGCCTTGACGACTACGCCTCGTTTGAATATCCGTATCTGAGGCGCGAGATGGAAGGTGTGGACGAGCTCGCGCGAAGGGCTGATTTCGTCGTTGCCACGGCGCGCGGCCTATACGACCAGTGTCGGCGGACAAACCCGCACACCTACCTTCTCCCGAACGCCGCCGATGTCGATCATTTCTCTGCGCCGGCAGGCTCGCCGCCGCTCGACATCGCCAACATACCACGTCCGATCGTGGGGTATGTGGGATCGGTGTTCGAATGGATCGATCTGGAGCTCCTCGAGGTGCTGGCGCGCACTCATCCCGAGTGGTCCTTCGTCCTCGTCGGTCCGGAACGACATGCAGATACGTCCCGCCTCAGCCGTCTCGGAAATGGGTACGCGCTGGGAGAAAGGCCGTACGGTCTCATTCCGCAGTATGTCCATTCATTCGATGTCTGCCTCGTGCCGTTCAAGATCACTCCTGTGACAGAGCGGACGAACCCGGTCAAGGTGTTCGAGTATCTCGCAGCCGGCAGGCCCGTCGTGGCGACGAGGCTCCCGGAGCTGGAATCGTTCCGCCCCCACGTTCGCCTTGCTCTGGGAGCAGATGAGTTTGCCCAACAGATACGGCGGGCGCTGGCCGAGCAAGGCGAGGAAGAGCGGGAGGCGCGGAGGCGATTTGCCGCTGCGAACACCTGGGATGACCGCGTCGAGAGCGCGATGGCAATCATCGACAGGGAGCTGGCGCGTCTCGATGGCCGGGCGCTCGTGTCAGCCGAGGTGAAAAAGAGTGGAGTTCGATAGCGAGCTCGTGGGTCCGGCCTCGCCCGACCGGTATGAGGAAGAGGTCGTGTCGGTGATCATCGTGAGCTGGAACGTCCGCGACCTCCTCCTGTCGTCGCTCGCTTCCCTCGGGGCCGCTCCCGCAGGGATGCAGTGCCAGGCCATCGTCGTGGACAACGGCTCGACTGACGGGAGCCCCGATGCGGTGAGAGAGTCGTTCCCCGATGTGGAGGTGATCGCCAATCGCCGGAATCTCGGGTTCGCGGCCGCAGCAAACCAGGGACTGAGACGCGCGCGGGGGGCGTGGGTGCTACTGCTCAATCCCGACGCCCAGATCGACGGCCCATCGCTTCGTGCGATGGTCGAATTCATCGGGTCCTGTCCGCAGGCGGGCGTTGCGGGCGCGGCGCTCGTCGATCCCGGCGGGCAGTCACAGCCATGGGGCCACAGATTTCCATCGCTGCTGAACATGTTCTTCTTTCTCTCGCGGCTCGAGGTGGTGCACCCCGGCCGCGGGCTATCGAGGAACATCGTGCCGTCAGCGTTCGACGACGCCGATGCGGTCGAGGTCGACTGGGTGACCGGGGCATGCCTCCTCGCCAGACGGGAGATACTGGAGTCACTAGGGGGGCTCGACGAGGACTACTTCATCTTCGGGGAGGATGTGGATCTCTGTATCGTGCCAGGCAGAACGGTTGGCGCGTGTACTACCTTCCCCAGGTGCGAGTAGTCCACAGGCAGGGATCGAGCACGCGCCAGATTCCGGGAGCGCTCGAGGTCGAGGTGTTTCGGGGTCATCTCCTCTTCTTCCGCAAGCACCGGAACCTCGTCCAGCGCGTCCTGCTCAGCCTGATGCTGGTTCTGGAGATCGCCGTCAAAACGCCCTTCGTGTTCCTGCTGCTCATCTCGCCGGGGCGGAGGGAGTACGCGCAGAACAGGCTGTCGAGGTATGCCGGCACGCTCGCCGCCATTGCCGGGCGCCATCCCCGTCGAAGCGTGCGAGGGCCGGCATGAAACCGCAAAGCGGGTGAAGCGCTTGTGAGAGTAGGCATTGACATCGCAATCCTGGCCGGGGCGAAGACCGGCGTGGAAACGTACATCGCACGGCTGATCGAGGCCCTCGCACGGAGCGACCGGGCCCATCGCTATTACCTGTACGCGCAGGCACCCGCTCCCGAGCTCGACACGCCTGGCGAGTGCGTGATGAAGGCCGGCGGCGGTTGGCTCCGGTCAGATATGTGGAGGCAGACCTGGCTCCCCCGCGAGATCGCGCGTGACAGGATCGATGTCTTCCACTCGCCCTTCCCCGCCTATCCTCTGTTGATCAAGTGCCCGCTCGTGGTGACACTCTATGACCTCTGCTGGCGCGCGGTTCCTGAGGGGTACGGGCTGGGAGAGCGGTTCTCGCAGCGGTGGTGGCTCGACCGCGCCGTCCGCAGGGCTCGGAGGCTTATCTGCATCTCGAAGAGCACGGCGCGGGATGTCGTGAATCTGTACCCGCGCTCCGCCTCCAAGATCGATGTGATCCACGCGGCGATCGACGATCGGTACCGGGCGCCGCCAGACGAGGATCGTCTCGCCTCACTGAAGGAGAGATTGGGCATCGCGAAGCCGTTCATATTGAGCGTGGGGACGATTGCTCCGCGCAAGAATCTCGGCCGGCTCGTACAAGCGTTCGCCAGACTCCTGGCCGATCGCGGGCCGCAGCTCCAGCTCGTCGTCGCCGGCCGGCCGGGCTGGCGGTCCCGGGATGTGACGGAAACCTGCCGCCGTCTCGATATGAAAGGTGAAATCATCTTTACCGGGTACGTGCATGATGACGACCTTCATGCGCTGTACGCAGGAGCCAGGATGTTCGTGCTCAACTCGCTGTACGAGGGATTCGGCCTGCCTCTGTTGGAGGCCATGGCCGGTCGCACTCCGGTTATCGCCTCCCGGGCATCGTCGCTCCCCGAAGTCGTGGGCGGCAGTGGGATACTGGTCGATCCCTACGACGTCGAGGCCCTTGCCGACGCGATGTGGCTCGTCCATACCGATGAGGCGCTGCGCCGTCATCTGATAGCGCAGGGGGAGCGGAGGGTGAGTGCGTTCTCCTGGGATCGTGCAGCGAGCGAGACCCTGGATGTCTTCGCCAGGGCAGCAGCGAGGGGATGAGGCATGGCCCGTCAAGGCGATGATGGCCGCGCATCACCGAAGAGGAAGACTAGGGTCCTCCATGTGCTGGTGGGGCTGACGATCGGAGGCGCGGAGTCGCTCATCGCCGATCTGGTGCCGCGGCTCGACCGGGAGGCATATGACGTGACGGTCTGTTCGCTCAAGGGGTGGGGTCCGATCGGCGATCGGCTGGCCCGGCGAGGAGTGAAGGTCGTGGCGCTCGGGGGGAAGGGGAGATTCGATCCTCGCGTCATCAGCCGCTTTGCGTCTTTCATCAGGAGGGAGCGATACGACATCGTCCACTCGCACCTGTATCTGGCGAACCTCATTTCCAGACTGGTGGGTCGGCTGCTCCGTGTGCCGATCATCATCTCCTCCCAGCACGGTACTGAGATCTGGATGCGCTGGTACCACCTTCTCCTCGAGCGGACGACTGTACATTGTGCCGACCATGTGACCGGCTGTTCGGAGTCAGTTCGGGACTACGCGGTCGACGTGATGGGTGCCGACCGGAGGCACTCATCGGTATTGCATAATGGCGTCGATCTCGACCGCTTCGCCCTCCCTCCCGACGGGAGTGTGTGGCGGGAGAGGTGGGGGATCCCGTCCGATGCCCTGGTCGCGGGAGTAGTGGGAAGGCTCGCCCTGCCCGAGAAGGGGCAAGATCTCTTCCTGGCCGCTGCCGGGGAGGTGGCGGAGGCATTTCCCCGGGCGTACTTCGTCATTGTCGGCGAGGGCCCCTGCCGCCCCGAGCTGGAGAGGATAGCGCGCGAGGTGGGTATATCGGATCGGGTGATCTTCGACTCTACGCAGGACGAAGTACCGCGGATGATGGCTGCCTTCGATCTCGCCGTGCTCCCTTCACGGCGGGAAGGATTCGGAATCGTCCTCCTTGAGGCGATGGCTTCCCGGAAGCCGGTGGTCGCGACGAACGTGGGAGGGATCCCCGAGATCATAGAGGACGGCCTCACCGGGATGCTCGTACCCCCCTGCGATGCGCCGGCACTGGCCCGGGCGATGGTTCGCCTCTTGTCTGATCGGCAGCAATGTGACATGATGGGGGAAGAGGGGCGTCGTCGCGTCGAGGCCTCGTTCGGGATAGAGAAGACCGCTGCCCGGCTGGAGTCGCTCTATCGATCGCTCTCCGGAGAGAAGGCCAGGAGGAGCCACGCCGAGGACGTGCGTGGGATCGAGCCGCGGGGGGAGGGAACGTGATCCAGTACCCGCTCACATTTCTGCTCGCAGTCCTCGTCTCTGCCTACGGAACGCCCATCGCCAGGAGTGCGGCGCTGCGCTTCGGCATCGTCGATGCCCCGGATGGAAAGCTCAAGGAACAACAGCGGCCGATTCCCTATCTCGGCGGCCTTGCCATCTACGCCGCGGTTCTCGTCGCCCTTGCCGTGACTTTCGAGTTCGATCGTGAGGTCCTCGGCATCCTTCTCGCCGGGGCCATCGTCATCGTCGTCGGGCTGCTCGATGATCTGCGCGCGATGCGTCCCGCAGTGAAGCTGGCCGGCCAGTGCCTCGCCGCCATCGTGCTCCTCAAGTCCGGCATCATGATCGAACTCGTCTATCTCCCGCTCTGGATGGCTCTACCGTTGAGCTTCCTCTGGATACTGGTGATCACTAACGCGTTCAATATTATCGATGTGATGGATGGCCTGGCGGCGGGGGTAGCGGCGATCGCGGCCCTGGCCCTGTTCGTCGTAGCGCTCATGAACGGACGGCCGATGATCGCGACGATGGCTCTCGCCCTGGCAGGCGCTCTGGCCGGATTCCTGTTCTACAACTTCGAGCCGGCGACGATCTACATGGGCGATACTGGCAGCCTCTTCGTCGGCCTCCTCCTGGGGTCGCTCGCCATGATCGGGAGCTATACGCGGGTCAATCAGATCGGGTTCCTCGCTCCCCTCATCATCCTGGGCGTCCCCATCTTCGACCTGCTGTTCGTGATGCACGTACGGAGGATGCGCGGTCAGCCGGTCTTTCTTGGGAGCAAGGACCATTTCGCGCTCCGCCTGAGGCGCTGGGCATTCTCGAAACGGCGCACCGTGTTACTGAGTTACGTCGTCTGTGTGATCCTCGGTGCCTGCGGGATCGGGCTCACCTACGCCTCGGATCTGATCGGGACCTATCTGCTCCTCGTCCTCGCGCTCGGGCTCCTCGTCTGCGCGCATCTGCTGCAGCGGATCGATGTCGGCCTGTGAATGGGAGCCACCAATGTCCGAACGAGTGGTGATACTTGGTGGGGGGATCTCAGGGCTTGCCGCCGGGTACCAACTCCTGCGGCGGGACCCCGAGGCCGAATTCTTCATATTCGAGCGCTCACCGCACGTCGGGGGGTTGTGCCGGTCAGTGGCCGGGGACGGGTTCACCTTCGACCATACCGGACACCTCCTCCATCTCCGCACGAAACAGGGACGCAGGTTCTTCCTGGAGCTGCTCGGAGACGAGCTCACCGAACACGAGCGCAACGCCTGGATCTACTCGAAGGGGGCGTTCACGCGCTATCCCTTCCAGTGCCACACATACGGCCTCCCGGCGGATGTCGTGACTGAATGTCTGGTTGGCTTCCTCCGGGCCCGTGGCGAACCGGCCGGAGAGGATGAGAGCTTCTATGATTGGATCAATCGCCAGTTCGGCTCGGGCATCGCCCGGCACTTCATGATCCCGTATAACCAGAAGCTGTGGAAGACCCATCCGCGCGATATGACAACCGAGTGGCTCGATCGGTTCATTCCCCGGCCCAGCCTGGAGGAGGTGATCAGGGGAGCGGTCAGCAACGATCCGACGACTCTGGGGTATAACGCGACGTTCTTCTACCCGCGCTCAGGGGGGATCGCTATCCTGCCGCGGACTCTGGCACGCGCGCTCTCCGGAAGGATCGAGCTCGGGAAGCAGGCCAGCGCGGTTCGGTGCGGGAGCCGGGAGGTCGAGTTCGCGGACGGATCGCGGGTGGGGTACGACCGGCTGATCTCGACGATCCCCCTCCCGGAGCTGGTGGAGATGATCGAGGACGTCCCGGAAGATCTCCTCGCGGCCGCGCGTGAGCTCCGGTGGGTCTCAGTCCTCAACATCAACTTCGGAATCGCCAGACACCATCTCTCCGACCGCCACTGGATCTATGTTCCCGAAGATAGATTCTCCTTCTATCGCGTGGGGTTTCCCGGCTCCTTCTCCTCATCGATGGCCCCGGAAGGGACGAGTTCCATCTATACTGAGATATCGTATCTGCCCGATGATCCCCCCGACGAGGGTGCGGCTGTACACAAGGCCCGGGAGGATCTGGTGGCGATGGGGATCCTCCGTCCGGACGACCAGATCCTGACGACGGTGGTGCTGCGGCTTCCCTATGCGTATGTCGTCTTCGATCGTCGACGCCGGCCCGCGGTGGAGGCGATCAGGCGGTTTACCTCCGGGCATTCGATCGACCTCCTCGGACGGTTCGGGGCGTGGACATACGCCTCGATGGAAGACTGCTCCAACGACGCGGAGCGATTGGTCGAACGCCTCTTCTCGCCAGCGGGGTGAAGACCGTGCGTGTCTGCGAGGTCGTCACAAAGCTCGAACTCGGGGGCGCACAGCAAGTGGTCCTCTTTCTCTGCCGGGAACTCCCGCGGCCCAGGTTCGAGGTGACCCTCATCGCCGGGTGCGGGGGCTTGCTCGATGAAGAGGCAAAGCGTCTCGATGGTGTTGAGGTCATCTTCCTTCCGACACTCGTGCGCGAGATCAGCCCGTTGCGTGACCTGCGAGCTCTGATCGGGCTCCGGCGCCTGTTCCGGGCCGGAGGGTTCGATCTCGTCCACACACACAGCTCCAAGGCGGGTGTGCTCGGAAGGATCGCGGCTCGCCTCGCCGGTGTCCGTGCCATAGTCCACACCTACTATGGATTCGGGTTTACCGACAGCCAGCCGACTCTCGTGAACCGCCTGCTGGTGGCGGCGGAGCGGGTGGCCGCGAGCTGCGCGGACTTCCTCGTTCCCGTGTCGCAGGCGAATCGGAGGCGCGCGCTCGCAGAGCGGATCGGACGGCCCGAGCAGCATCGGGTCATCGTGAATGGCATACCTCTGGATGAATTCTGTGATGTGCACGTCGACGCGGAGTCTGTGAAGCGCGAACTCGGCATTCCGCCCGAAGCTCCTACGGTCGGCACAATCTCCTGCCTCAAGCCCCAGAAGGCTCCGTTCGACTTCGTGCGCGTAGCGCACCGCGTGATCATACATTGCCCGGACGCACATTTCGTCCTTGTCGGCGATGGCGAGCTGAGAAGGGAGATGGAGTGGCTGATCGACGACCTCGGGATCCGTTCGAACATCCATCTGCTCGGGTGGCGCCGGGATGTGGCGAGGATACTCTCGTGTTTCGATGTCTTCCTTCTCACCTCGCTGTGGGAGGGACTGCCCATGGTCTGCCCGCAGGCGATGTGCCTGTCGAAGCCGATCGTGGCGACGAGAGTCGACGGGACGCCGGAGGCGGTGCTCGACGGACGCAACGGCTTTCTCGCCGATCCAGGGGATGTAGGTGCATTGGCCCGGCGGGTTCTCATCCTGCTCGAAGATCGGGAACTTGCCCGGAAGATGGGTGAGGAGGGGAGGGGGATGGTCGACGAATTCTCGGACGCACTGATGCTGCGTCGGTTCGAGGCGCTCTATGCTGAGGCAGAGGAGGGAGCAGGGCGTCGTCGGTGAGGAGGGTTCTGGTGGGGAAGACCGGTTTGGCATACAGGTGGGGGATGGTCGCGATTCTCGCCGGACTGATTCTGCTCGCTCCGCTGGTGAGCGGCGGCCGTGAAGTCTGGCCGCTCGGGATCACACTTCTCTTCGTTGGCTGGGCCTTCTCGATAGTCGATGGCCGCATACCGAGGCCCAGGCTCGCCGTCCTCGACGTCTCCCTGCTCGTCTATCTCATATCCACAGTCGTCGCTGCGTCTCTCTCCGCCGATCGGTTTGCGAGCAGCATCGAGGCGATAGAGATGGTCTCTCTGGGGGTCCTCTTTTTTATCATTGCCCACGTGCGGTGGCGGCGGAATGAACGTGTCGTCATCGTCGGCTCACTGGTGCTGAC
Source organism: candidate division TA06 bacterium SM23_40 (assembly GCA_001303705.1). Taxonomy (GTDB): domain Bacteria; phylum LJUI01; class LJUI01; order SM1-40; family SM1-40; genus SM1-40. The sequence goes on along the minus strand of LJUI01000025.1, from coordinate 1,076 downwards.
ACTGGGGCTCGTCTCCCTGTACGGCGTGTACCAGCACTATGTGAGCCTTCCCGCGACCGCGCTCGCCCTGGTAGAGCGAGCTGAATCTATCGATCCATGGGCGCGCTCCCTGATGATGATCCAGATCGAGTCAGGGCGGGCATTCTCCACGTTCCGCTCTCCCAACGGGTTTGCCGGGTACATCGGACTCGTATGGCCCCTGGCGATGGCAGGAGCTCTCACCGCGGCGAGGCGGATGGTGAGGTGGGTGGCTACAGTGATCGCGGCGACAGCATTTCTCGCCCTTCTCCTAACCTATTCGCGCGGCGGAATCGTCTGCGCCCTGGCAGGTGCCGTGATCCTCGTCTGGTTCACCGTCAGGATTCGTGGCAGTCGGCTGCGGGAGATCGTCCAGCGCGCTCTCCTCCTCGGCCTTCTCTGTGTGGTGGCGTTCGCCCTGGTGGCAAACGAGGTGTGGAAGGCGCCCCCATCAGATGAAACATCGGTGACTCCGGCCCGTGTCATCGAGGTCTCGGGGTATCGGTCCACCATGAGGGAGAAGGTCCTCACGTGGAGTGGAGCCCTGAATGCCCTTATCCAGCGCCCGGTGCTGGGGAACGGTCCGGGGAGATTTCGAGAGATCTATCTCCGCTTGAAGTCTCCCGAGGCGCGGGATGAGACGCGGTTTGCACACAACCACTATCTGGAGCTTGCGGTGGGGATCGGGATCCCCGGCGCGCTCGCCTTCCTTATCCTCGTCCTCGGGTCGATGGCGCGCCTGGCTTCCGGCATCCGGCCCCGTGCGAGGTCGCTCGCCGGCAGGGGGTCGGGCCCTGGGGGATGGATGAGTGCCGCAGGGCCGGCCATTCTCGCCGGCCTCGTCGCCATCCTCCTCCATCTCCTCATCGATTGGGACATGGAAAACGCGGGAGTGGCGTTCACGGTCTGGGCCTTGCTCGGCTTTGCCGCCAGCATGGGAGTCGATCGTGGGGCGGGCGCCGGCCCACCCAAGGGCGGCGCCGAGCCCGGGAAAGCCAGTCTTGATGAAGGGATGACCGCTGACCCGGCCGGGACAGACATCGCTCCGGCACGTTCCG
>LJUI01000002.1 GCA_001303705.1 candidate division TA06 bacterium SM23_40 | reverse complement strand
TTTTCATGCCTCTCGGCAAACCGCCATCTCCAGACCAATCAACACCGAGCCACGCCCATCGAACGGGACAAGACCCGTTGGAGCGGGAAACGGGGCTCGAACCCGCGACACTCGGCTTGGAAGGCCGATGCTCTACCAACTGAGCTATTCCCGCACCAGAAGGATGCACGCCCCTCTGCCACACCAGCCGCTGCCCTGGTCGAACACCCCATTGACACGCCATGGTGGTGGGGGGAGGATTCGAACCTCCGAAGGCTGCGCCGGCAGATTTACAGTCTGCTCCCTTTGTCCACTCGGGAACCCCACCCCAGAAACCTGGAGCTGGCGGAGGGACTCGAACCCCCGACTGGCTGATTACAAATCAGCTACTCTACCACTGAGTTACGCCAGCCGCGAGAGACCTGAATCACTAATGTAAGGGTACCCTTCTGGACTGTCAACCCCAAAAGCCCCTAAAAATCCTGTTCTTCGCCGTCCGGAGCGGAGGCCAGTCTGGTATGTGCCAGGTTCCGCTCCTGCTCTATGGTCGCAAAGACCTTCTTGGAGATCTCGGTGGGATAGTGGCCATCGAAGCAGGCCATACAGAATGTGCCGAGCCGCTCCTCGCCCCCTGCCACACCGGACTCCAGGCCGCGTATCGTCTGGTAGATGAGGCGGTCGGCTCCGATCATTTGCTCGATCTGGTCGGTCGACTTGTCGCGGGCGATGAACTCTCCTCTGGTAGACATGTCGATGCCGTACACGCAAGGATACCTGAGGGCAGGCGAATACGAGCCGAAGTACACCTCCTTGGCCCCAGCCTCCCTCACCATGGAGACGATCTCCCGTGACGTGTTTCCTCGCACGATGCTGTCATCGACGAGAAGTACCCTCTTCCCGGCGATTTCCGACTTGATCGGGTTGAGCTTGTGCCGTACCGAGGCTCTCCGCAGCCGATCCCCGGGCATGATGAAGGTCCGGCCTATGTAGCGGTTCTTGATCAGTCCCTCGCGGAATGTGACCCCCAGGGCAGCGGCAAGCGAGAGCGCAGCAGCCCGGGCTGTATCGGGCACGGGGATGACGACATCGGCGCTGATTCCCTGTTCGCGGCAGACGTTGGCCAACTCCTGCCCGAGCCGGAGGCGGGTCTCGTACACGCTGAGGCCATCGATCACCGAGTCCGGACGTGCGAAATAGACCCATTCGAAGATGCAGTGTCGCGGTCTGGGAGGAAAGAGCTGCTCAGAATGGAAGCTTCCCTCGGGGTCGACGAATATCGCCTCTCCCGGCCGAACATCACGCTGCACCTCGTACCCGAGTACGTCGAGGGCGACGCTCTCCGAGGCAAAGGCCCATCCATCCTCATTACGGCCAAAAATGGCCGGTTTGATCCCCAGAGGATCGCGAAAGGCCAACATACCTTTGCTCCCGACAATCGCCAGAACTGAATACGCCCCCTCGATTCTCACGGAGACGCGTCGCACGGCTCTGAACGCACTTTGCGGAGAGAAGTGCCGCAATTGCTCCCTCGAGAGCTCATCGGCAAGGACATTGAGTATCACTTCCGCGTCGCAGGTCGAGTCAAGATGCCGGAAATCCCGCCTGTACAATTCGTCCTTAAGGGCGCTGTAGTTGGTGAGATTCCCGTTATGTATCAGGGAGATTCCGAACGGCGCATTGACGTAGAACGGCTGTGCATCGTCGGCGCCGCCGCCGCCAACAGTGGGGTAGCGAACATGGCCGAGCCCGGTTGGGCCCCGGAGGCGCGCCAGGTTCTTCGCATTGAAGACGTCCCTGACCAGGCCATTCCCCTTCTTGAGATTGAACCGCCCGTCGTATGCCATGATTCCCGCTGCGTCCTGGCCCCGGTGCTGCAGTGTCATAAGACCGGCGTACAGCTGCCTGACAACGTCCTCCCCGTCTACTATGCCCAGTATTCCGCACATCTTTCGTTCCTCATTGCCCGCACATTCGGCTGTGCGCAACCACCTGGCCCCGATGATGCTCGATCCTCAACAAGCCCCGGGAAGTTGCCGTCTCTACTATCCATCAGTGACTCGAATCTTGCCGCCCACCCACCTCGCCTCCCTCTCCATGACGCGACGATACTTATTCCAGAACGCCTCCTCGATGTCGATATTGAACGCGATGCAATTCCCCAGCAAGAGGATAAGAAGGTCCGCATGTTCCTCGGCCAGATTCTCCTTGCCCTTGGTGAGAGCCTCGCATATCTCGCCCACTTCCTCCATCATCAACATCATGCGATAGAACGGGTCGTGTCCGTTATTGTGGGCGAAATCATGTTTCTCGTGGAAACGACGGACAGCCTTGATCATCTCCTCCATCTATGTCACCTCGTCACTACCTTGTCGACCGTTCGCCTGTCGAGTCGCTCGACGAGAGCGACGATCAGCCTCAGTGCGCTCTCATAGTCCTTACGATGAATGACGCTCTCCGTGCTGTGGGCATAGCGGGTGGGAACTCCCAACGCAAGGCTGGGCACGCCTTCGCGCTGGATGTGGATCCGTCCTGTATCGTACCCCCCGCGGAGCGTCGTCACTTGATAGGGGATCCCCTCCTCCTCCGCAACATCGACCGCGAGATCGCGCAACGCGAGGTTCGGAATCATGGTGGAATCGTAGGCGAGAATCGCAGCTCCTGCTCCCATCCGGCAGTCAGTATCCTCGCGATATCCGGGCGTGTCTCGTGCCAGTGCCACATCGATCGCCAGGGCCAGATCGGGCTTGACTGCGTGCCCGCTCGTCTGCGCACCACGGAGTCCCACTTCTTCCTGGACAGTGCCCACGCCGATGACCGTATTGGGATGTTTCGTCTCAGCCAACTCTTGCATCGCCTCCACCATGAGCGCGCACCCGGACCGGTCGTCCCAGGCCTTGGCCAGGTACATCTCCTTGTTGGTCATGGGAACGAACTGAGTCACAGGGGCGATCGGGTCTCCCACGCGGATGCCCAGCTCCTTCTTGACATCATATTTGTCGATCGCCCCTACGTCGATATGAAGATCCTTGAGTTCGATCGGCTTCTTGCGCTCCTCAGGGCCGAGCTCGTGTGGAGGCTTGAAGCCCACCACACCGACCACGTCCTTGCCGGTGTGCGTCCTGATCAACACCCTCATAGAGGGCATTGCGCGTGGACTCCACCCGCCGAGAGCGAGGAACCGCAAATACCCCTCTTTCGTGATCTGCTGTACCATGAACCCCACTTCATCCATGTGCGCAGCGAGCATGATACGCGGTCCCCGTTTTGTCCGGCCTTCCTGGACGGCGATCACGCTTCCGAGCTTGTCCCGAGACAGCTTGCCTACCGGCGCGAGCTCCTCACTAATGATGCTCGCAACATCGCTCTCAAACCCCGAAGGTCCCCAGGCTTCAGTAAGCTTCTTGAGCAGGCGTTCGCGCTTGTTCATCGTTCTCCTCTTGATCGTGTGGCGTCAGGGATCACCAGGGGTCTCAACTAGATCGCCTCGCTCGCCAGTCGGACACGCAGCGCAATCTCGACACTCCGTTCGATCCCATTCGCAAACCAAGTTATGCCCTGTCACGCCGGACCCACCCCATGAAGCTTGTGAGGGCAATGAAAGTGAGTGCTCCCCCGGCTATGATCGCCCCGACGACTCCCAACTTGATAAGTGACGTGACCACGGTCCCTGCGATGCAGACCCCGAGTATGATTGCGGGAAGGGCCTGCATCAGATCAACACCGAATAGAAAAGCTGCCACGCATCCTGTCCATGCGCCCGTGACGGGGAGAGGTATCGCGACGAACAACATGAGCCCCACAGCTCCATATCGCCTGACGATGTCGCTGCGTCTCCTCGTCCGTGCGAACAGCCACTGGAAGAAGCGATCCCAGATCGCAAACCGCGATAGCCGCTGTGACACCGGACCGAGCGCAATCAACAGCGGGACAACAGGAATGAGGTTCCCGACCACGGAGAGGCAGAATCCATACCACCACGTCATCTGGAACAGCCCCAGGGCCACCGGTATCGAACCTCGAAGCTCGAATACGGGTAAGGTGGCGATTGCGACGACGATCAGCTCCCTGGGAATGCCGTGCTGTTCGAGCGATCGCGCAAACCGTTCGCGCGCGGGGATCCCCCGCTCGCCCTCTTCCCCGCTCGACGCGGCGACGTCGAGCACCACCAGAGCGAAGACAATGGCGAGCACCGCCAGAGCCCCGAGAAGCACCAAATGACGTCCGCCCCCCTCAGAAACGCATTGCCGTTTGAGGGCGCCGCCCGTTTGTCGTGCAGGCACGTTCGCCCCTCTGCTCGAGATCAGGTCAACCTCCTGAGACCAGGAGCGCGACCGCCACGGCCGCCATCCCCTCCCCGCGCCCGACGAACCCCAGACCCTCACCACGTGTCGCTTTGACAGATACCCGCTCGGGCGGCGCACGGAGAGCACGGGCGACATTCTTCTTCATCTGCTCGACATACGGGCCAAGCATCGGCTGTTCTGCAAGGACGGTCGCATCAACATTGGCGACGGACAGACCCTTCGCCCGGATCGCGGCGTGGACCTGTTCCAGCAGTACGAGACTCGATATGTCCCGGTAGCGTTCGTCCGAGTCCGGGAAAAGACGGCCGACATCCCCGAGGGAGGCAGCACCGAGGAGTGCATCGGCGATAGCATGCGATAGTACATCTGCATCGGAATGGCCGCCGAGGCCAGCGGTATACTCCACCTCGACCCCGCCGAGCACGAGTCGCCTTCCCGCGTCGAACGGATGGACGTCATACCCGACCCCGGCCCGCAGCGAGGAGCGCCCTTCCCGGACTCCTGGCGCCATGAGACTTTCTCCCTTCTCCTGCCCGGGCAGGTAACCACGCTCCTCAAGGCCTTCCGCGGGCGCGTGGATGCGTCGATTCAATAGCCATTCGGCGTATGCCAGATCTTCCAGGGTAGTGATCTTGATATTGTCCTGCGACCCGGGCACCACGCTCACCGGCACTCCGAGCCACTCAACCAGGGCAGCGTCGTCGGTCGTGCGGTAGCCCTTCACCCGGGCCTCACGATGAGCCCGCTCGATCAGCGACCGCTCGAACGTCTGCGGGGTCTGGGCGAGCCATACACGTTCCCGATCCAGGCTCCGGAGGACAGCGCCGTCGGCGACCTCCTTGGGAGAGTCGACCGCCGGCACCGCGGCCACGACGGCTGGCTCTGTCGAGGAAAGCCGAATCGTCTCCTCGATCAACCCCGACGAGACCAGGGGTCTTACCGCGTCGTGAATAACTACTACATCCACGTCCGTCAGCGCCTGCAGGCCGAGACGTACGGAATCCTGTCGGTCTTCACCACCGGGAACGATATCCCGGACCTTGATGCACCCCGATGGGAGCACCACTTCATGCCTGCAGTAATCGACCCGATCAGGCCTGACGACTACTACGACGGGGCCGACAGACGCCGACGCGTCGAACGCGGCGAGCGTACGCGCCAGGACCGGCACGCCCGCCAGGGGGAGAAACTGCTTCTCCAACCCTCCTCCCATGCGCTCTCCCAGCCCGGCCGCAGGAATGAGGGCGCCGACCGTCATCGTTTCTCGCTCCCTTTCAACTTCGAGAAGATCATCCGACCCGCCGTCGTCTGGAGGAGACTCGTCACCGTCGAGACGACAGTCCTCCCGATCTTGTTGCTCCCGTCATCGACGACCACCATGGTGCCATCTTCAAGGTAGCCCACACCCTGCCCTGACTCTTTGCCTCTCTTGATGAGGCGAACGGTCACTTCCTCACCCGGCAGGAAGACAGGTCTCAGCGCTTTCGCCAGCTCGTTGACGTTCAGTACCCGAACTCCGTGGAGCTCGCCGATCTTGTTCACCCCGTAGTCGCTCGTGATGAGCTGAACTCCCTTCTGCTCAGCGAACCGTACGAGCCTGGCGTTCTCATCCTCTGTCTCCGGCACTGAGATGTCTTCGATCATGACACTGACTTCTTTCTGCTGCTGAATACGCTTGAGTATCTCGAGTCCTCTGCGTCCCCGGGCACGCCGCAGAGGATCCGGCGAGTCTGCTATCTGCTGAAGTTCACGCATGACGAAACGGGGCACGATCAGTCTGCCCTCAATGAACCCGGACTCGCAGACATCGGCCACTCTTCCATCGATGATCGCGCTCGTATCGAGCACCTTGCCCTCTCCATCGTGTCCCCGACCCCCTGCGCCGAGGCCGAACGAGAGGAACGACGTCGGTTCGGCCTCCCTGGACCCTACGCGCAGTCCCAGGTATCCGCATATGACGTTCGCCAGTACGAAGATGATGGGGCGGACGTGCGCGGTGCCCGGCACAGTAGAGATCACGTAGGCGACGGCATTAGCGATGGCCAGCCCGAGAAGAAGCCCGATCGATCCGCCGACCACCCGCCGCACTGAGAGGCGGCGCAACAAAGATTCGATCGCCAGGCCAACTACGGCCAGGATCACGCCGGCCGCGGCCCAGCCCGGCACGTTCTCCTCCAATCTCCACGCGATCGCTGATCCGACGAGGCCGCAGACCAGGACGAATAGTACGTATATGATGTAGATCAATGGATATCACTCCTTTCTCCACTCCGATGATCGACATGATGATGGATGATATGGGCAATGCGATTGCCGGCCGCGCGCTGTCTCAACGGGACAGAGTATCGATTGCATCGAGGGCATCTATAACGTCGCGCACCCCTCTGATCGTGATATTCTCCGCGTCATCGAGGGATTTCACATTGGCGGCGGCAATAATACACCGCGCGAACCCGAGCTTCGCCGCTTCCGCGACCCGACGAGCCGCCTGGCTTACGCCCCTCACCTCGCCGCCGAGGCCGACCTCGCCGACCACAATCGCATCCGGATCGCACGCCGCATTCTTCACGCTCGACGCCACCGCAAGCACAACCGAGAGGTCGAGCGCTGGCTCGGTCACCCTCAGGCCCCCGGCCACGTTAACGAATACGTCGGAATCGCCGAGCCTCATCCCAACTCTTCGTTCGAGTACCGCGAGAAGCATAGCAAGACGCTGACGATCTACACCCGTGGCGACTCGCTGAGGGACACCATAGCAGCTGGGCGAGACAAGCGCCTGCGTCTCCACGAGGAGCGGCCGCGTTCCCTCTATGGCGCAGCCGACGACAGAACCTGGTGCGCCGCGAACTCTCTCAGATAGGAACATCTGCGAGGGATTGGGCACCTCCTGGAGCCCGGCACCGCTCATCTCGAAGACGCCGATCTCATTCGTCGACCCGAAACGGTTCTTGGCGGCCCTCAGAAGGCGATACTGATGGTAGCGATCGCCCTCTATATAGAGCACGGTATCGACCATGTGCTCGAGCGTGCGGGGCCCGGCGACCAAGCCCTCCTTTGTCACATGGCCGATGACGATGACAGCTACGCCGTCGCTCTTGGCCACCCGCATCAGCTCCGCCCCACACTCGCGGACCTGCCCGATGCTGCCAGGAGAGCTGGCGACGCCGGTCCGATGCGTCGTCTGGATCGAGTCGATGACCAGCACACCCGGCTGGAGCGCAGCGACATGGTCGAGAATGGCATCCAGACTCGTCTCACATACAATATAGAATTCATCGCCCGAAATGCCAAGACGACGCGCACGCATGCCCGTCTGGCCGGGGGACTCCTCCCCGCTGGAGTACACGACGCGCACGCCCTGACGGGCCAGCCCGTCCATGCCCTGCATCACAAGAGTCGATTTGCCGATCCCTGGATCCCCACCGACCAGGATGAACGAGCCCGGGACGACCCCGCCGCCGAGCACCCGGTCGAACTCTCCGATCGCGGTGCTCAGCCGGGCGTCGGACGTAGGCGCGAATTCAGAGAGCCTCTTGGGAACCCCCCCTATCCCCGGCCTCGCCGCTGCGCCGGAGTCGCGCTGTGGCACCGGCGCCTCGACAAGGGCATTCCACATCCCGCACTGGGGGCAGCGCCCCAGCCAGCGGGCTGATTCGTACCCGCACTCACGGCAGACGAACTGCACTCTCTCCTTTGCCATCGCCCTAGAAGATCGATAAGTGAATGTAGCGCCCCGGATTCTTCTTCACATCCTGTATGAGCGTCCGCAGCTCATCGGCTGTACTCTGGAGGCTGACATACAGTGCATCGTCCTCGAGCAACCTGCCGAGTGTTCCCTCGCCGTTCTCCAATCGAGCCGTCAGCGTGTCGAGACGCTCGGCCACACCCGACAGTCGGCCGATGGCATCTGTGATCTGAGGCTCATTGGTGTTGACGAGCTTGCTGAGACCCGAGGCAGCCGTCTGCAGTTCCGCCGATGCCCCCCGCATGCCCGTTACCGCCCGCCTCAGATCGCCTCGGTTCTCCGCCGTCAACTCCGAGATCGAGCCAGTAGCAGCCTTCAGGTTCTCAACCGTCTCGCGCAGCGATCCCAGGACCTCGTCATTCAGCACGTTCTCCTCCAGGGAGATGATAACCTCGCCGAGGCGCGATGCGATCACCCCCAGTTGCTCGGTGGCCCCGGACAGATCGCTCAGCGTCCGGCCCGTGGCAGGCTCGGTGAGAGCGAGACGAACCGACGAGCTGCCGGGATCGATGGAGACGAACTTCTCCCCCAGGGCGCTCTTGCTCTTGATGGAGAAGGTCGCGTCTTCGGCCAGCCAGACGTCTCTGTCGAGGAGGAGTTGCACATATGCCTCCCGTCCGCGCAGAGAGATGTCGACAACTCGCCCCTTGTGAACGCCTGCCACCGCCACCCCATCGCCCTTCTCCAGACCGGCGACATCGACGAACCGCACCGTCACCGTTTCATGCTCTCTGTACAGCCCGTACTGGCCCAGCCAGATGACGCCGACCAGAGCTATCGCCACCGCGAGGATGACGATCGTTCCCACCGTCGCTTTCACGCCTCTGTCACTCATACTCCCTTCTCCGAGACCTGTGGTGGATACCTATCGGCACTCAATCGGCCCCTCAGCTATCCCCTGGATGAACTGCTGTACAACCGGATTACCGGTCTCCCGGACCTCGACAGGACTCCCGCTGAAGATGATCCTACCTTGATACAGCATGGCGATACGATCGGCTATCTTGTATGCGCTCTTCATGTCGTGGGTGACGGCAACGGAGGTAATGGTAAGCTGGGCCTGGAGACACTTGATGAGTTCGTTTATCATGTCGGCCGTTATCGGGTCGAGACCCGTGGTGGGCTCGTCGTACAGCACGTACTCTGGATCCATCGCCAGCGCCCGAGCAAGGGCGACACGCTTCTTCATCCCGCCCGAGAGCTCAGCCGGCCTCTGATGGTCGAGGCCGGACAAGCCCACCATCCTCAGCCTCTCGCTGACGACCTCCGCGATCTCGTCTCTGGACATCGAGGTATGTTCACGCAGGCCAAGGCCCACATTCTCGGCTACCGTCATCGTGTCGAACAGCGCTGATCCCTGAAAGACCATACCGAAACGCCGTCTCATCGCATACAGCTCAGGCGTTGACAGCCGTGCGTAGTCGAATCCATTCAGCAGTATGCGTCCCTGGTCCGGTCTCATCAGCCCGATCAGATGCTTCAGGAGAACGGTCTTTCCACATCCACTCCGGCCGATGATGACAAGCGTCTCACCGGTCTCGATGTGGAGATCGACGCCCCGCAATACCTCCTGACCACCCAGCCACTTGTGAATATCAATCAGCTCTATCATTCTATCATCGGAAGACTAGTTCGGCCACCACGTAGTCGAAGATGAGGATGAGAAGACACGAATATACGACTGCTCGAGTCGTCGCTCGACCCACGCCCCCCGCCCCCCATCCGGCATTGAATCCCTGATAGCACCCCATAACTGCGATGATCATCCCAAAAATCACGGCCTTGAACAATCCTCCGAAGACATCACGGAACTGGAAGTAGAGTCGAAGCCCCCGCGTAAACGTCTCTGCACTCACCCCTACTGCGAACACGGCCACGAACATCCCACCCAGTATTGCGATGACGTCCGCCATTATGACGAGAACCGGGAGCATGATCATTCCCGACACGAACCGGGGAAGCGCCAGATAGCGAATTGGGTCGACAGCGAGCGTTTCGAGCGCGTCGATCTGCTCGGTCACCTTCATCGTCCCCAGCTCGGCGGCAATGGAGGCTCCTACCCGTCCCGCAACGACAAGTGCGGTCAGAACCGGGCCGAGCTCGATGAGCACCATCTTGCCCACCGCCGACCCCAGCAGCACCATGGGGGTGTAGTCGCGAAACTGATAGGCGGTCTGCACCGAGGCGACCATCCCGGTGAAGGCAGACGTGATGGCGACCAGCGGCAGGGAATTGACTCCCATCGCCATCATCTGATCCACCGTCAGACCGAGCGAACGCGGCAGCTTCGGAAGAGTGGAGATGATCCGTGCCAGCATCATCACCACGCCGCCGACGTGGGCAAGACCTCCGATAACCCTGTCTCCTACCCGCTCGACGAGTTGGACCATCAGCTCCCCACTTCTGCTTCGATCTCCCCTTCGGAGAGTTCCACGAATCCCTCGCGTCCCCTGTCCTGACTCTCGAATCTCGTGAACTCCCTGAGGAATGTCAGGTAGACCGTCCCCGTGGGCCCGTTTCGCTGCTTGCCGACGATCAACTCCACCGTTCTGTCAGACCAGTCCAGGTGTGGATCGCGGAAGAGAAAGAGCACTACATCAGCGTCCTGTTCCAGGGCACCTGATTCACGAAGATCCGAGAGGAGCGGCCGCTCGTTCCCCCTGGTGCTGGGTGCCCGGGAAAGCTGCGAGACGGCGATTATCGGAACATCGAGCTCCTTCGACAACGCCTTGAGTGCACGCGATATCTCTGAGACCTCTTGTTGGCGATTCTCTGTCTTCCCAGTCCCCCTCAGCAGCTGAAGGTAGTCGACAATGAGCAGACCGATATCGGACTCCGCTTTGAGGCGTCGTGCTTTCGCTTTGAGCTCCAGCCACGTCAAGCTGCTCGAGTCATCGACATAGATGGGAGCTTCCGCCAGTCGGCCCGCGGCGGTCGTCAGTTTCGGCCAGTCTGAGGCATGCAGAGTTCCTCTCCTCACGCGCCGCGAGTCGACGTGCGCGCCGGAGCAGAGCATCCGCTGGACGAGCTGCTCCCTCGACATTTCAAGACTGAAGATGGCGACAGGAACACCACCCTCAATGGAAGCGTTTTCGGCAACGTTCAAGACGAGCGCCGTCTTGCCCACCGATGGCCGGGCGGCAACGATGATCAACTCCCCCCTCTGGAATCCAGCTGTCAGTTCATCGAGACGTTCATATCCGGACGCGACCCCTGTCACGCTGGCGCCACGGTCGTGCAGGGCCTCGATCGCCTCGAAGCTGTGCTTGAGAATCGACCTGATCGGGGTGAACCCCTCCCGCAACCGCGACTCCTTGATACTGAAGATGGTCTGTTCAGCCTGGTCGAGGATGCGATCGGCGTCCTCACGTGCTTCATGGCAGTTCCGCACCACCTCTGTGGCGACATCGATGAGCCGCCGGAGGACAGCCTTCTCGAGCACAATGCGGGCATGGTATTCCAGATTGGCTGCAGTCGGCACCGATTCTACGAGACTGGCGAGATAGCTGGCACCGCCAACCGACTCCAACTGCGCCATCCGCTTCAACTCATCTGATACGGTCACGACATCGACCGCCTGATGCCGATCGAACAGAGAGACGATCGCCCGGAATATGAGCTCGTGGCTGCCAGAGTAGAACGCGGAGCTATCGAGCATCTCAATCGCCTTGAGCACGGCTTGACGGTCGAGCAACATCGCTCCCAGTACCCACGCTTCGGCGTCGAGCGCCTGAGGTGGTACTCGCTGACTTCCCTCCCTAGAGGCCACAATCATTCACTCCCTCGTACGGTTCGTTAACTCACTCTGGTGTCAATGGTGCTTTGAGCGCGCCCCGGGGAATCCTCCCGGCGACGAGATCGTCGTATACCCTGCGCAGAAGCTGCACATCCTCCCACACTCTTCGCTTCCAGCCGGGATTCCGGAGAAGGGCGGCGGGATGGTAGGTCGGCACAAGCATGGTGCCCCGGCAGTCCCAGACGCGTCCCCTGAGGGAGGAAATCGGAAGTGTCGTGCCGAGCAGCGTTTGACTGGCGAACGTGCCCAGAGTGCAGATGACCAGCGGGGAGATGATGTCGAGTTGCATATCGAGGTGCGGACAACAGCAGGCAATCTCTTCGGGCAGCGGGTTTCGATTCTCCGGTGGCCGACACTTGAGGATATTGGTGATGTAGACCATGTCGCGGCGAAACCCGATCGACTCGATGATCTTCGTCAGCAGACGCCCCGCGGCGCCCACGAACGGGGCCCCGGCCAGGTCCTCATCCCGCCCAGGAGCCTCGCCCACGAAGACGAGCTTTGCCTCAGCGCTGCCAGCGCCGAAAACGACCTGAGTCCTTGTCCGCGAAAGTCCGCACCGCGTACACGACCGGACGCGTCCCCCGAGACGTGTCAGTCTCCTTTCTGCACCTACCTGGTGCTCCACACCCCTCCGGGGCCTATTCCCCTCCGTCAGGTACAGCTCCCTCTCGCCCAACTCGCCCTGCTGAGCGAGATATCGTGTAGTCAGACCGACGAGATCGCGGAGTTCATCTGCCATCAATCTCTGAGCGGCACCTGTCGTAGCCGACGGCGCCGCACGATGACCGTCAGGGACCCTCACCGCACGTCGATCACGACTTCTTCTCGTCCTGCACCTCCTCTCCCTCTTCTCCCTCCTCTTCTATCTCATTGTATTTGACGAGTCCCTCCGAGACCCGTCTGAGTGCCTCCATCGTCAGCTTGGCCGCACCGGCCTCCTCTTCGCCCTCCTTACTCAGTTCCTGATTGAGTCGCCGAGCCTCCTTCGCTGCAACGATGACCGCCTTGTACCTGTTCTCAATCGACATGAGCACGTCCTCCAATGGTACAAACGCCATATGGCTCTCAGACCTCCTCAGGTGGCGCTCCGATCCATCGCAGATGGTCGAATCACCGGCGAAATGGCACTCAACTGATGAACGCTACGTCTCCTCCCAGCCAATGAGCGAAACTCTGTCTGCTCTGGCGCGTTCGGCGAATACGATCGACCTTACTTGATCGACAGTCTTCGACAACGTCTCGTTGACGACGAGATAGGAATAGAATTGCGCATTCTCCATCTCCTCCCGGGCGAGTGCGATCCTCCGGCCGATCTCGGCCGGATCATCGGTACCCCTGGAGGCGAGGCGTTCTCTGAGGACGGCAAGGGATGGCGGGTAGACGAACACGAGCACCAGATCGGGATAGGCAGCCTGCATCGCCCTGGCGCCCTGCACGTCAAGATCAAGGATTACATCCTTCCCTTCCGCGAGCCACTGCTCGACCGGCTCGCGCAACGTCCCATAATGCTGTCCGTATACCATCGCCCACTCGATGAATCTATCCTGTTCGACCATCCGCTTGAACGTGGCAACATCGAGGAAGCGGTAGGCTTCTCCATCCCTTTCCCCTGCTCGGGCGGGACGCGTCGTGGCAGAGACTGAATATCGCAGTGCGTCGAGAGAACCGGCTACCCTGCGACAGATCGTCGTCTTTCCCGTGCCAGAAGGTGCAGAGAGAACGATAGGGAATGCAGATCTAGTCAATCGGACTACTCCACGTTCTGCATCTGTTCTCGGAGTTTCTCTAATTCCTCTTTAAGCAGCACCACGCGTTGTGATATGAATTCATCCCCTGCCTTCACGCCCAGGGTATTCACCTCACGATGCATCTCCTGGAGGAGGAAATTCAGCCTTCTCCCGGCCGCACCCGAGTCATCGATGAAAGATCGAAACTGCTTGAGATGGCTCCTCAGGCGGACGCACTCTTCTGTGATGTCGCTCCGTTCGGCGATAAAGCCGACCTCCAACGCGAGACGATCCTCGCCGATCTGCGCAGCGAGACCCTCCGCGGAGAGGACATCGGAGATCCGAGCTCTCAGCTTTTCCCTCATCTCCTCTGTACGCCGAGGCGCTCTCTCTTCAATCGCCTCGAGGACCGCCTCGATGGCGGCAGCCCTGTTGAGGAGATCGTCAGCGAGATTCTTACCCTCTTCCCGCTTCATCACCGTCATCGCCTCAAGCGCGTCGATCACAAGCTGCCTGAGTACATCCCAATCGTGCTCGAGATCGTGCTCCTCCTTCGCTTCTTTGAACACCCCGGGGAGCGAGACGAGCGTTGCCAGATCGATGGGCCCCTCCACCCTGTGCCGTTTCTTCAGTTGGTCCAGCATCTCTCGATACGCCCCGGCAACCGCGTCATCGACGACGAGTTCAGTTCCCCCTCCCTCGCCCTGAGACCACGAAACATAGACAGTCAGGAATCCCCGAGTAACATGGTTCTTGACAAGTGACTTCAATCGTGCTTCGAGTGGGGCCATGAATTTGGGAAGGCGGAGGGAGACTTCACAGAACCGATGATTGGTCGATCTGACCTCGACCGAAACCTGAACCTGCTCGTCATCGAGACGACGCTCAACGCGGCCATATCCTGTCATGCTCTGGATCATGAGATAGAGAACTCCTCGGGAAGGACGGAGCGACACCCGCTCGGGAAGAGTGGTTGACTCTCGAGCAAATCTCGCTCGAAAGTCCGTTCAGGGAGAATGAGGGATGTTCCCAGTTCGTGGGAGTAACTGCGTTGGATGGAGTTTCGTCTCGACGCCACAACTCCGCTATAGGCCAGCCTGCAGTCGCCGGAACGGCATGATCGATGATACGCCCATTTGTGCACGTTCTATCTGCTATGTATCGAGGATGAAGGTGACCGGTCCCTCATTGTGAATCTCGACGAGCATGCGTGCTCCGAACCGTCCTGTCTCCACTCTCAGTCCGGATTTCCTCAGCGAGGAGACAAACTCTTCGTACAGGTCCTCGGCCACCTGCGCCGGCGCTGCCTCTGTGAAACTCGGCCTCCTTCCCTTGCGACAATTGCCGTAGAGCGTGAACTGAGAAATCGCGAGCAGATCGGCCCCAACCTCCAGAGCGGAGAGGTTCATCTTCCCCTCAGCGTCTTCAAAGATGCGGAGGTTAAGACATTTCTCTGCCAGGCTCCCTGCGTCGGACGACGAGTCGCCAGCACCCACCCCGAGAAGAATCACCATCCCCCGGCCGATCTCGGCGATCCGTTCCCCGTTGACGCTGACGCCAGCCCGCGCCACACGCTGCACGACCGCTCTCATCGTCCTGGGCGCCCTCCCTCTCTTCCATGGAGCGATTCCTCCGAGGGGATCGGAGTACCACACTGCTCACAAGCCAGGCCTGCGGAAATGCTCCGGGGAGTCCGATGATGAAATCAGAAATAGTAGCGGACGGCAGCGAGAGTAGTCGTACGAAGCGAGAACGAGCCGAACATCAACGGCAGAGACGCCTCGGCGCCCAAGCTGAGTGCGTCATGGATGAAGTATTCCACCCCGGCGGAAGGGAGCAGCACGAATCTGCTCTTACTCTCATCTGAGCCGGGATCATCGTAGATCGCAATGGCTGCCCTCGCTCCGGCGTACGGCCTTACCTTCTGCCCCTGCCAGGAATGGCACAGCAGGCCGCCCCCCAGCCAGAAACGATCCGCGCTTTCGGAGTCGTGGGTCCAATCGAACGACATCTCCATGGCAAGCCGATGTGTCAGGCCGAACTTCACATACCACATGTGATCTCCGGCTACGGTTCCGCCGATACCGACGTTCCCCCCCATCGGGTGAAGGCCGATCGCCTGTACGTTTGCGGCGAGGCCCAGCAGAAGCAGAATGCCTACAGAGCTGACGATTCTCTCACTCATCGCGGGACCTCGCTCTAGGATTGCTGTCGCCCGATCTCCGGACTGCCGATCCTGCCTGCACATCTGCCAGCAGGGAGAATGTAATATGACTGGGACCGCTTGTCAACAAAAAACACGGCGGGTCTGGAGCGCGTCGCCGTCGAGCGGCCCGCGGAGCGCGAAGCCGCTATTCATTCAAGAACGTCGGCCGGCAATCGACGAGCAGGAGCTCATCGCTATCGCCGAGGGTGAAGACGATATCGAGCTGGAGAGGCCTCCCCGACAGGTCTGTCCAGCTGGATCTTCTCCGCTCATCGATCAGCGATATACTGTCGCCGCCGGCCTTGACGACACATCGCGGCCCCTGACTCGTCACATCCACTGTACGCGCCAGGAGAAGCGGCGCCGGGTTGCCCTCCCCATAGGGCCGGAGTGCTGCCAGGACCTTGATCAGGTCGGGCCCGAGCTCCCCCTCCCCCACTTCTATGTCTATGCGCAGGATCTCCTGGAGGTCGACGGGGTCGATCCGCTCGGCAGCATATGCCCGCACGCGATCACTGAACGCAGGCAACCGGTCCCTGCTCAACGAAAACCCGGCCGCTCCCTTGTGCCCACCCCAGCTTTCGAGCAACTCGTCTGACGTGGCCAGACACTCCATGAGATCGAACCACTTTGGACCCCTCGCCTCGCCTGCCAGGCCGGCGCCTCGCTTCCCGATCAGGATCGCCGGCCGCATGTACAGTTTCCTCAGCCGCGATGCACAGTGTCCCAGCAGGTAGTACGGAATCTCTTCGTTGACGAGGATGATAATCGGCTCGTCGATCTCTCTATCGAGCATCTTGAGTACCCGGTCGAAACTGGCTCTCGCCGCTGCGTGCCAGCGCTCGCTCTCCTTTCGAAGTTTTGTGACGACTGTGCCAGCAGACGCGGAGTCGTGAGTGAGGAGAAGTTCACATCCATCATTACCGCCATCCTCCGACCGGGCAGAGGCGATGAGTGAGATCGACCCCTGGACGAGTTCCATGGCTCTGAGATCGCGATCCTCCTCTCCCTTCAGCCCATGCTTGAGTGCCTGCAGGCCGATCCGTTCGGTTGCCTCGAATGCTTTGAGTCCGAGTACCGCAGCTACACGGTTCTCGTCACAGAGAGGGACGCGATCCGCGATACTCCCCAGCAGAACGAGCTCGAGCAGGTCAGGGGCGACCTGTTCCCACTCCGCCCGAGGACCTCTATCTGCTCCCGCGACGAGGGCCTGGGCCGTCTTGAACGCAACGCCGACCCCGGCGAGACCGCGGAAGGGATAGGCAGAATCCGGCCGCTTGGGGTCAACGACCGCCACTGCGGAGGGCAGGGGTGCGATAACTTCGTGATGATCGAGCACGATCACATCAATCCCGTTCCGCCCCGCCTCAGCCACCGGATGACTATCTGTCACGCCACAATCTACAGTGACAATAAGAGCAGACCCGCGCTGCTTCGCCCGGGCGATAGCACGCCGGGATAATCCGTGACCCTCCTCGACCCGGCTGGGAAGATAGTAATCGGCCTCCGCCCCCATCTTCCGCAAGATCTCGAGCAGCACGACAGTCCCGGTCAACCCGTCTGTATCTTCGTGCCCGACAACGGTGACCCGCTCTCCCGAGCTGATGGCCCGATTGATGCGGCGGACCGCACGCTCCATATCGGCCAGCAGATACGGATCAAGGAAGTCGGCGAGCGCAGGAGAGAGGTACCGCCGTGCCCCGTCAGGCGAGGAGATGCCCCTGGCGACGAGGAGACGCGCCAGAAGGAGCGGCATGCCGAGCGCGCGGCAGAGCCGTTCGCCGGCCTCCTCATCGATCTGCGAGACCTTCCAGACTCTCTCCTCGTCCCGCACCGTCGGCAATCCCCGTTATGTGGATGAGTGCTGCGAGGGCCGGCTCACAAGGCCGACCTGCGCACGATCAACTGAGAACTGCACGGAAGACGCTGATCGCTTTCTCCAGTTCCCCGTCACCTATGTCCAGGTGCGTTACCGCCCGCAGCTGAGACGCACCAAACGGGACAACAAGCACCGATCGCGCGGCGAGTTCCTCTTGCACCCTCGATGCCTCGGCTGGACCATCCAGGACCTCCAGTACGACCATGTTCGTATCGGGCTTCCCTCCCACGAGCCGTGCCCGTGAGCATCCCTCGACGGCTTCGGCGAGCTGCGCCGCGCGCCGGTGATCCTCCTCCAGTCGCGCGATGTTGTGCTCGAGCGCATACAGCCCTGCCGCGGCGAGTATCCCCACCTGGCGCATCCCACCGCCATACATCTTCCGATACCGCCTCGCTCGCTCGACCATCGAATGGTCTCCCACAAAGACCGATCCAACAGGTGCGCCGAGCCCCTTCGAGAGGCAGACCGAGACAGAGTCTGCCTGCGCCGCATACTCGTCCAGGGCGACCCCGGTGCGGGCGGAGGCGTTCCACAGGCGGGCTCCATCGAGATAGACAGCGATCCCGGCACCTCCTGTCAACTCTCTGATACCGTGCATCTCCTCGAGGGGGAAGATCGCACCGCCGGCGCGGGTGTGGGTGTTCTCGAGGCAGACGACCCTCGTCACCGGCAGATGGATATCGCTCGGCCTGATGGCGTGCTCTATCTGCTCGACGCGCAGCACACCTCTCGATCCCTCGAGCGGTCTCAACTGCACGCCGGCGAGCGCGGCCGCAGCCCCCACTTCGTAGTTATAGATGTGGGAACCCTGTTCGCAGATCACCTCATCGCCCGGCTGTGTCAACACACGGAGGGCGACCTCGTTGGCCATCGTTCCCGAAGGAAGAAAGAGGCCTCGATCCTTTCCCAGCATTGCCGCCACCCTCGCCTCGAGCCGCTTGACGGTGGGATCGTCGCCGAAGACATCATCACCCACCTCCGCCTCCGCCATAGCGCGCCGCATGCCCGGTGACGGTCTCGTCACGGTATCACTCCGCAGGTCGATCACACCATCGGTCATCTCAATCGCACCTCTCCTCGTTTCTTGCCGGTCTTCACCATCGCGGGCGGTATCGACACCAATCGCCTGCTCTATCAAGACATCGAGAGTCGCAGGGCTCGTTACGCCCTGCGACTCCCCTGTACACTACGGCACCCGGCCACATGTGGCAGCAATCGCACGGAGCGGGCCGAGTCAGGTCTGCCGCCCGGCCTATTGCTGGCCCTTGGGGACCGAATACATTGCCTTCAGCTTGCCCCACGTCGTCGAAGAGACCGGGACGATCGCCTCGTTGGGCTCGCCCGGCGTCGGATCGGCATAGTCGTAGTAGTCATCGCTGGGAACGCCCGTGCTCGACCCATCGGGGTACAGGCCGAGGCTGTGGCCTGCGGTTACATCGGGGGCGGCATTGGTGGGCCCCAGATCTCCCCCGTCACCGTACCACATCACCGCCACATCAGTCTCCCCATCCAGCAGATGGATGTCCTCGCCATCATTATGGAGCATGAGATAGGTGGTTGTGGGAGCATCCCCCCAGGCGAGAACGGTCACCGCAGGCGGGATCGACCAGTGTGAGTTGAGGCTATCGGCATCGCGGCACAGAATCAGGAATTCCCCCGGACCGAGCATCGTGCCACCCGGAATGAGGTAGTACCCCTCCCACGTGGTATCCGGGTGGTCGGTGAAGATCAGACCACCGAGGTCGACAGTCGACCCTCCGGCATTGTACAGCTCGACCCACTCGTTGGCATTGTCAGCCCAGGCATTGTCGGCATCATAGTAGACCTCATTGAAAACGACCTGGGACAGACCGCCGACGGGCAGGCAGACTACACACCCGAGCGCCAGCAGCCCGGCAAGATGATGTCTCATAACTGTCCACCCTCCGGTACGTTATGCAGACGTTGACGTGCCTCTATTGCCTCCTTTCATCGTCCCACATGATCCGGTAACAAGTCATCCCGGACCTTATCACACAGACCGATTGTCGTCAAGAAAATTATGCATCCCGGAAATCATGCCTGCCTCACCCCGGATGGATGAGCGCTAGTTCTTGACAATCACCACCCTGTCGACTCCG
Source organism: candidate division TA06 bacterium SM23_40 (assembly GCA_001303705.1). Classification (GTDB taxonomy): domain Bacteria; phylum LJUI01; class LJUI01; order SM1-40; family SM1-40; genus SM1-40. The sequence goes on along the minus strand of LJUI01000002.1, from coordinate 45,933 downwards.
AACGCCAGGTGAGCATAGCTGTACACCACAAACTCGTACTGGTGGCCGGAGATCGCCTCGAAGTCGTACCGGAACTGGTGCGGATAGAACCGATGGACGAAATCGTGCCGGTACAGGATATCTGATGCGGCATAGTCGCTGATCGTCGCGTCCCATACGCCGACGAGGCAGACGGCATCATCGGGGCCGGTCACTTGAGCGATACCCAGGAGGAACTCCGCGTTCATCCGTCCCTCCGGCAGGGTCCATAACGGCCCCCGCAGCATCCACCCCTCCCCCTCACCGGGCGTTGCGACCCAGCCCTGGCCGAAGGCATGGCCTATCTCGTGGGTGCCATCCTCGGCCTCGAAGACCTGGTTGGCCGGCTCACCCTCAGTGCTCCCAACAGCCCAGGCAGCGTTCGGTACAACGAATATCGGCGGGTACAGGTCCGGGTCGTCCACTCTGAGATACGAATTCGTCGGAGTCAGCTTCGACACAACGCCATCCTGATACATCCAGCTGTTGTCGAAGCCGATCGGCTTATTGCTTCCGTCATGATCCTGAAATGTCTCGAAGATCGGCCCCCAGCTCCCGTAGAAATCGCCCGGCTCATAGGTGTTCTCTGTAGGATGATTAGTCGTATAGGAGTAGAGGTAGACAAGATCCCAGACGTCGCGGAAGCGGTTGTACAAGTAGACCTCGTTCGTCCACTCGTTCGGCTCGTGCTGCCGGGTGATGTTGACGACGCGGAGCAGCTGGCGCCACACCCCGTCCGGGTTGGGCACGTCGTAGATATACTCATCGAGGTCGTCATAGGGCATGTCGATCTGCCAGGGAGAAGGATGGGCCCAGTCATAGACCTTGAAGTGAAAATCGGACTGGGAGTGGTAGGAGATGAACGCCTCGACGCCGAGATTCGAACGGTTCGTCGTCGTGTTGTACAGCCAGGTGTACACATCTCCGCCCGGGGTGCGGGGAATGATCATGTTCTGGACGATGGCAGTAATGTCCATCCAGTAGAACGAGTATTCGTTGAAGAAGAACCCATACCCGACCATGCCGCGCGTCCCAGGCCCTCCGTCGAGAAGTTGGCGAAGCGCCTGTACAGAGATCCCTTCCAGGCCGGCTCTTCTGATCATGTCCGCCAGGCGCTCCTGGTCGATGCTCTCCAACATTCCCTGTTCGCGGGCGAGACGGAGCCGGGCGAGCATGAAATGGCGTTCGAACGCGGTGTCTTCCGGTGTCCACTCTTCTCCATCCCGGGAAAAAAGGTGTCGCGCATCCCGCACGCGGGCGGGATCACCAATGGCCTCTGCCAGTCCGGCCGGCAGGGCACAATCGGCGGCGTCAAGCGCTGCCGGGCTCCGTACCTGGGCACTCGAGAGCCCGAGGACGCATAGCGTCAGAATTCCACTAAGACAGAGCGCTAGAGATGATCTCCTCATGTAGGTCCTCCAGTCGGTGTTGAGTGCGACAGAGCAGTCTGCTACAATAGTGGGCGCCACCAAGCTTCTAGTGTACCACAGATCGACCCCGATATCAAGCAGACTCCACGCACAAGTTCCCGCTCCACAACATCCACCGTAAAGCGTATTATCACGCCCTGACTTCAAGGTGGCCACACCTTGCCACAGCCCCGGGGAGCGTTCGCCCGAACCCCCCCAGACATGCGGAGTGTCAGGCGCCACCTCCGAGGCGCCCTGGAGCAGTCTCCTCGGGCGTGGAGCCGCTCGAGGCAGTGTGAGAGGGAGAGAAGACAGACACTCACCATCAGAACCTGATCGTCAGAACCTGATGGTCCACCCGAGCAGCGGTACCGGCGAGCGGCGATCCGCGCCGACTGCGCCGCCGCGGGCAAGGGCGATCACACCCTGTGGCGCAAGATCAATTTCCCAGACGACGCTCCCCTCCCGCGCGTGCGCGGCCGGGGCAACCGAACGGTACATCGACCAGAATCCGATCGTGGCGCCTATAGAGCTTGCGGTGAGATAGAGCGTGCTGTGGTCGCGCCCCTCGGTAGCTGCGAGGTGGGCGAGCCCCAGCCCGAACAATCCCCCCGCAACCTCACCGAGGGTTACCATCATGCCCTGGCCGCTTCCGAAGTCCTTATCGCGGACAAGGTAATGGCCGATACCGTGCCCTATCGCCAATCCCGCCATGGAGGCCGCGGTGTAGGCTTTGTCATTTTCGGGGTCGGCGATGTCGACGAGCGCGAGAGGGAGGTATGCGCCGAGCAGCCCCGCTGCCCTCAGAACATAGGCGTCGTCACGCGTATATGGTTCCATCCTCGACAGCATGCCCCCCGCAGCGACTCCTACGCCTGAACCGAACAGCGCTGACGCCGCTGCCTGACGCGATTTCTCCTCGCCATCGTCGAAGAAACCTGCTACATCAGCGGTCAGAAGCCCGAATCCAAGGCCTGCATCGCCCATGACGCTGATCACTTCAGCAGTGCCCGGAGTCATATCCAGCTGGTTGGCAACGGAGAACCCGGCCACTCCCTCCACCACGCTGGCGACCATACCGAAGGCTATTGCATCGCGGCCCCCCACATCCTCTCCGCGGAAGACGTAATCAAGACAGATGCCGTGCGCGATGCCCCGGGTTGCACCGTACAGAGCAAGAGTGGCTGCCGCATCCGTGACGGGTATCCGCTCGGTCGCGGCACGCGGGACAAAGAACCCGGCGCCGCTCGTCATGAAGTAGAGCGCCGCCCCCCCCTTCCCCCCGACATCAAAGACCACCGGGAGCGCCCAGCCGTAGTATCCGAGGGAGAGGAGCGTTGTGGTGATGAGGAGCTTCGTCCGCCCGGTCCGGTCGAACAGGACCCCAGGGGCGCGCTCTTCGATACGTGCGGTCACCTCACGCCGTAACTCGCGTACCTCCTCCGCAGACAGAGGCAGTCGGACTTTCCTCAGTGCGCCTTCATGCCCGTGCAGGATCTCGAGCACGAATTCTCCCTCTGCGACCCGAAACAGCCACGCCTCTCTGAAATTCTCATACTCGGGGAACAGCCCGAGATCCCGCTCGAGTTCGGCATCGATGCGTGAGAGCGTGCCGGCCTCATCGAGCGACACCTGGATCTCCTGCGTCCGCCCCGTGCCTGCCGCCATCGCAAGGGAGAGCAGGACGGCCGTCACAGGAGCGATGTTGATCCTCATGGCCCTCCTCCTTGTATGATATGCCGAACAGACCGACGGTATCGGTCACGCGGGGGGACTCGGATGCGGCAGTGCACCTTGTCCAGCCTCGGAACCGAACCCGCAACGATACGACAAATCGCCCGGGGCGAACGGACTCGCATATGCGTCGCCGAGCGCGGGCGATCCGATTGAGGCGGACGGGAGATCCCGCCTACTCGTGGTTCCGTGTTATTATTGATCTCGAGGGTCGAGCAGGGTACGTAGAGAAGAGACACGAATCGGCAGGCGCTATCCCGGACAGATCGCTTCTGTCGGTCCGCCCGGGATCTCTCGCATCTAACGGAGTGAAACCGACAGGTCGATGATCCGTCCCTCCACCTTCGCGTCGATAGGGGAGTGGGCGCGCACATAGCTCGCGATGACATCCCGGATATAGACGCCGGTGTCGGTCCAGTCCCGGCCCTGGCCGAATATCTCATATTCGCCGCCTCCGGCGGCAAGGAAGCTGTTTGTTGCCACCGTATAATCGCGATCGAAATCGAGGGGTTCCCCACCAACCTCCACCTCGAGCACGCGCTCGCCGATCGGGCGAGTCACATCATAGACCATCCTCACACCCGAGACCTGGAAGATTGCGTGGTGGCGGTTCACGCTCACTTCGAGCAGGTCCCACACTTGACGCCCACTCAACACCATGGTGACAACGGTATTGGCATAGGCATCTGCTTCATACGCATTCCGATAGGTGAGGACTCCCTTTGGCAGCGTGCCCGTGATCCCACCACTGTTGTGCATCACCACGTCGACCCCGAATCGCAGGCGCATCGCATCCGTAATGAGGTTCCCCATAGGGGATTCCTCCATGCCCGCCCGGGTAAGCTCGGCAGCTGATGAGCCGATCACCTCGTCCAGCCCCTGCTCCGCCTTCTCGACCCACTTCCCGACCAGTGCGAGCGCCTCTTGATCGAGCGGTACCTCCTCGGCGTACAGTTCAAACAGCTTCCCCTCATACCCGGCGATACGGTTCGTCTCACGATCGATCAACAGCTCGAGCCTGCCCACTGTCGTCAGGTGGCCAAATGTCTGGCAGACGACAGTATGATTGGAGAACGACTCGTACGGGTCTCGCAATCCGGTATGACTGTGCCCCCCGATGATGACGTCGATTCCCCGGACTTGCTGGACGAGGCGCCTATCGTGGCGATACCCGATGTGTGTGAGGCCGATGATGATGTCGACACCTTCGGCCCTCAGCTCCTCCACACACTCCGCCGCTACCGGAGCTTCCTCGAGGAACTCCAGCCCCTCGATGTCTTCCGGCCTCGCCATCCCCTTCATGTACTGGGTGATGAGACCGAATATCCCGATCTTCACACCACCCCGTTCCAGTTTGATATGCCGCCTCGCATAGGGAGGCAGTTCACCTGTCTGTTCTATCAGAATGTTGGCGCCGAGGAAGGGGAAGTCGGCCTGCGCAGCGCGCTCGTACAGGTTCTCCTGTCCATCTGCATAGTCGTGATTGCCCAGGCTCATCACATCATAGCCAGCGTGGTTCAGGAACTCGATTACCGCCTCGCCCCTGGAAAAATCCCCGAGCGGCGTCCCCTGGTAGAAATCTCCCGCATCGAGGAGCAGAAATCCGTATCCGTGCTTCTCCGCATTCGCCCGTTCCCGATCGATGATCGTCATTGCGGCAGCGCCATTGCCGACGGGCGGCGGGAAATCCGGATTCAGCCACCACGCATCCACCGGCGCCAGACTTCCATGTATGTCATTGGTGTGGAGAATGATCAGGTGCTGGTACTCATCCGCCGGGGCGCTCCCCAGAACGATCAGAGCGAGCACCAGCGCAAGGAGCGCGCTCCTCATGCGCGTATACCTCATCATCTCACATCCCTCTCAGGCCGCCGACATCGAACGGCGGCCGCAGATCGCACGCAACCCATCCTTCGTCTACTCTCCTCGCGACTCGAGCATCCCGTACGGTCCGCCGCTGCCGAGGCCCACCAGAGGCGGCCCCCTAGAACTCTCTCCACACCGTCGCTGCCAGACGCACGAGAGTCTCCTCCACCTCGACCGGCTCCGGGAAGTCGACGTCAGATGCGGTCACCTCCGAGCTCCGGTATCCTCGTCTTCCGAGCTCGGTGGCCAGATCGATGCCGAATCCCTTGACCTCCCACCCGAGCCCGGTCGCCACCACCGCCTGCGCGATCTCCTCGTTGACGTACGACGGCTCCCATCGGAAGCCGATCCTGACGAGGAGCCCATCGGTCATCTCGTGCTCGACGCCGAACCTCACCTCCCACACATCGTCGAGGTCGGCCTCCTCACCATCGACCGTCAGGTCGGACCAGGGGATGTACAGCACATCCCAGCTCAGGATCGCCGGAAACTGGTTTGCCGGCGTGACCTCGAGCCCCGCCCCGAGCAACGGCGGATAGTCGACAGTCGCGTCATCAATAGAACCCGACTCCGCCTCCCATCCCACCTCAGCTCCCCTGCGCGCCATCAACCCGAGCACGACGCGCTCCCCGATCCTCGCCGCAGCGCCCACCGTAACGTCCCACCCATCGAGATTCGCGCTCGATGTCTCGGTCGTATCGACCGATGAATCCTCCACCTCCCACCTCCACTCCGCGTCTCCGCGGAGCAGGTTGACGGCCGCACCCAGGCCGACCGACGCACTCGGGCACATGCCCACGCCGAGGCTCCACTCGTACAGCCCTCCCCGTACCACGAGGTCGCGGCTCCCCAGCCGGTAGTAGAAGTTGTCGCGGATCTCCTGATGGAAATCGTAGTCGAAGTCGTACCGTTCTCTCCCGCCGGCCGCCACCACAAACCTCCCCAACGGCTGCATGACTCCCCAGAGGGCAGGGCGGATGTAGTAGCTTGTGTTCGCCGCGAGCGTGGCTTCCCCCACCGTATTGTCGAAGCTGTCGAACACCTCCTGCGTGCGTACCTCACCGGGCCGCGCCACGCCCAGCGAGGCCTCTATTCTGCCGCGCCGGGCGAACCCGAGGAGTGCAGGATTGACGAAGAGGCGTCCCAGGCCCGGGTCAGCAGCGATACCTGTTCCCCCCATCGCCATCGATCGCGCCCCCTGCCCGCTCACCGGGTCCCCGAACGACCTCACGCCCGGCAACGTATACCCGGACGCGCCCGCCGCACTCAGCGCGGCCACCAGCACGACAAGAGCCGCTGCGGGCGCGCGAAGCCCCCTGTTGATGAACATGTTCTTCTCCCTCACAGTTCCTCCCTGCTGGCACCAGATGCAGCTGCGACATTCACCGGAGCACGGAAGTCGCGCGGGGATCCTCACCGGCGGCGACCTTTGTGTTACCAGCGGAAGTCGAGCTGAATGCTCGCCGAATACTCATCCTGATAATCGACGAAATCCTTCACCGGAACGGCCGATCCGCCTCCGTACCTGTACTCACTCTCCGGTCCATAGATGCCCGAATGGGGCAATTCGGTGTTCTTCTTTCTGAATTTGAAACGGAGGCTCAGGCCGGGCGAGAGCTGATCGAGTACCGTGATGTAATACCTCATCCCCCGTCCATTGAGGAAATCGATTCCTCTGTCTTCGAATGTCCACTGGGACATGCCGTTCGTCTCCCAGATGACGATGCCCGACTGCACTGACAGCGCGGGAGAGAAATGATGCTCCCAGTTCCCGGATAGGAACCCCCCGTCCATCATCATGTCGCCTCCCCATCGGAGCGTGGGAGTGAGCCGCACCCGCCCGTACCGGAGCTCCAGTCCGAAGAAGTCACGCTGGCTGAGGAGTGCGAATGCCCGCAGTGTCGTCTCGCTGGTGCGCGAGGTCGTCGCCACCACATCGCCGGGATTCGACTTACGCTGCCACTTCTGCTTCAGCCGGAAGCGGAGAGGAAAGACGGGTCGGTACTCGATCTCTCCCTGGATCCGGAGGTTGGGCAACCCCCAGGCCACGTTGCGCCACGTGTCGAGATATGCTCTGGTGATGATGATCTTTCGGGTGATCTGATAGCGGGTCTCGAAATAGAGCCCCTCTTCGGCTTTCGGGGCGGGGTAGTCTTGAAGATATGAATGAAGGGGATTGAGCAGGCGGTACTCTCTCTCGAAGAGCGTATCGTCGTACTTCCGCTGCTCCATAAACGGGCGGGCGTACGGATTATCGAAATCGGCGTCGTACCGGCGGTACAGCCCGAGCAGGTAGAGGTATTCGTACTGCGCCCGGGCCTTCAGAACCAACGCATCGCCCCCGCCATCGAGCCTCCCGTACTCGCCCTCGACGGAGACATTGCCGAGGAGCGTGCGGAAGTCTGTTCCGTACACGCGGCGCCGATCACCGCTGAACGCCTGAAGGTAGTTCGGGTCCCTCAGAGTGTCTCCATCCCCGGGGATGTCGAGCGTGGTCGGATCGATGCGGACCCCGGGGTCGTAGTCCGCCTCGTATCCATTGGCGGCGACATACGTGCCGATCGGGAGGGGCCCCAGGCCTCCCAGATCAAACCGCAGACTCCCCCCGAACGTCCTCTCGAGCAGCCGATCCCTGGTGCTCTCGGGCCGGGGCCAGCTCGTAATGAGGCTGTTCGCAGTCCCGTCCCGGTTGAGGATGGCGTCCTTGCGGTCGCGCGAATAGAAGACCAGGGGGCGGATCCTGCCCAGGCTCGCCTGCATGGCAGCGCCGCGGAAGATGAACTCTTCGGATGCGGTGGCATCGCCGAACAGGCCCGCGATCCGGTCAGTCCGCCGGAACGGGGACTCATATCCTCCCGGCTCGTCATTATCGATGACGAGTGACTGCCCGAGCGTGAGCCGGTATGTGCCGAGGATGAGACGATCGATCGGCCCCATGTCGTACAGGCCCAGGTACCCCTTGACCAGATCATCCGTCCTCTCCCCCGGATCCCGTTCTGCGACGAACCCGAGCTTGATGCGGCGTCCCCAGCGCGCCCGTACCTTCTGGAGGATCCGCGGTTCAGCAGGAATCCCCCTGATCGATACAAGATCCTGCTCGAGCTCACCCCTGAGCCGGTCGATCTCCTGATCAGTCCAACCTGCCTGCTGCAATCCCTCGAGATTTGCTCCCGGCTCCTCCTCTCCCGATCCCGGCGCGAGCCCGGCCACTGAAGCCTCAAGCCGGCTCGTCAGAAGATCGAGGTTTTCATCGTCCTCGCCGACGTCGACCTCGGAGCGGTGATCGATGATCACCCGATAGAGGCCATGGAAATCGAGTCCCTCGGGACGGGGATCGAACCGGACGAAATCCCGCATCCTGGTATATCCGTAGTAGGTGAGGCCGCGTACGTTGCGCCGCAGGGCGCGAAGGTCATCGATCCGGCCGCGGGTCATCCGATGCTTGACGACGGCCACCGCATCGACGAGCGACACGTCATCGAGCATAACCAGATCGTCGACCGTCGCGCGGTTGATATCAAGGGGATCGACAACCAGATCTTCCCACTCATCGATGGCAGCCGCGGCAGGCGTCTCCTCGCGGGCAAGCCGTCTCTGTATCTCTTCGATCCGCTGTGTAACCTCCTGCGCCAGCTCGGGTGGAGCGACGAAGAGAAGGGGTTTGATCCGCTCGAACTCGGCGCCGTCGATCTGCTCGATCCTTCGCAGCCCGTACACGCTCTGAAACGGGCCATGCCGTCGACGCCACTCATAGATGGCACGCGCATCCTCGGCCTCGAGGGGGAGCGAGAGGAGCTGCTCGAGCGACGCCTTATTGAGGTCGAGCTGATCGTCCGGCGTGTACGGCGTCGTCCTCTCGGCCGGCGCCTCTCCTGCCGCTCCTGCCACCTGTGCATCCACCGTCCCCGGCGCCGGGAGGGAGCCGACGAGGGAAGCGAGTGCAATCAAGAGAATGAACGGGCTGCGCATCTCCTGTTCCTTTCAACCCCGATGAAAAGTTTCTGGGCGTACTCAGAACCGATACCCGAACGATATCTGATGGGTGAGGGGAAGGACTTCGTGGTTCTGGACCGCGTAGTCCAACCGGAGCCGCTCTATTCTCGTGCCGACGCCGGCCGAATAGCGTGCAGGTTCGGTCTGAATGCCTGCACGCAGTACCAGCAGATCATCGAAGATGGCGAACTCCTGTCCCGCCTGGAGGCGCGTCCCCTTGCCCACCTCTTTGGAGAGATCGAGGCTCGAGATCACCCCCTCGAACGGTATGTACGCCAGACCGACGTTGACGAGGCGCGGCAGATCGTACCGGTAGTCCGTGCCCATCGTGGGATTATTGAGGTTGTGTGCAAAGAAGCCGAGCCGCCATCGGCGGTACACCGTTGCCAATAGGCCGACGTCGAACCCCACAGCCAGGCCGGTGCCGAACCTCTTCTGGTACAGCTGGTACCCCACGACGTTGAGCCCGACCGCAAGATCCTCGGTCAGCTGCAACCCGCCCGATAGCGTGAGCACGCGCTCGCTCTCCAGCTCGAAACCGACCTCCTGAAGCGAGGCCCCGAAATGGCCCCATCGCGTGGGCAGGGCGACATCGAGCGTGGCGTTGTGAAGCCCTTCGGGGCCGCCGAACAGATGCTTGTACAGAGCAATCAACTCGATCTCCTCCAGGGCCGCCAGCCCTGCAGGATTCCAGTGGATCGCGCTCGGATCATCGGCGACAGCGGTAAACGCTCCCCCCATCCCCTGAGGCCTCACCCCTGACTCCAGATCCTCGAAGGCCGCCCACGCGGGCAGCGCAGCCGCAAGCGCCGTGAGGCCGATGACGATGCCCCGCCCGGCCCTACCTGGTTGTCTTACCACGTCTGCCTCCCGCTGTTCCTTCCCATCGATCGCTGATCTCCCCTCGGTCGAGGGCTCATGTTCCGTTCACACTCCTCGCCACAACAGAGCAGTCCCTACATCAATCGAGCGGTGTCCCTACTACCACGGGCTTGAGCACCGTGTCGCTCGTCCCATCGGTACGCACCACCGTCAAATGGCAGAGGTAGATACCTATCGTTACCCGCTCGCCCGCCTGGTCCGTCCCCTTCCACTCGAAGAGCGTCGGCCCTCCCGGCCTGCCGTCCAGCGGCTCGAGCACGAGCCGACCCTCGAGGTCGTAGATGCGAAGAGTAAGCCGTGAAGATGCCGGGCCGTTCACGCTGATTGAGGCCACTTCTCCCAGATCGGGCGAAAACGGATTCGGCGTGATCTCGAGCACCGGGCCGGAGGATGCTTGACCGAGATCGAGCAACAGGAGATCGCTCGCCATTCTGAGCTGGAGCTGGTATCCGGCATTATAGGGCGGATCGGTATCATACTGGCCGGCCACCCCGACAAGGTCGAAGTATGCACCGGGGAAGACCTGAGAGAGATCGATCTGGGCCGCGTCCACGACCCTCACATCGACCAGGGCCATATCGTGCCATATCTGAAAGTTCTTGCCCGCGCCAGCGGCCTGAGGCGCAGTCGCAACCTGAGCGCCCACGATACGTACCAGCAATCCCTCTACTGTCTCGTTGATACCCCGCGATGGCGGCAGATCGAACGGAGCCGGCACTGCTGTCGTTCCGATGATCGTCAGGTCTTCGGGGTCATCATAACTCACTTCTGTCACCCCTGCATATTCCACAACCTCACCCAACACCCGGACTTCCGTGCCGAGCGTCAGGCCCAGGTTACCGTCGTCCTGGCCGCTGTATACGTTCACGCCGCCTGTCGCATCCTGAATCCAGAAACTCGTCGCCTCCTCGCTGGGGTTGAAGACAGGAGAGGGCCCGGTGACGACCCCCTGGACGACCACCCCCTGCCCGACCATCGCCGAGCTATATCCGTCGTCTCCCGGCGCCTGGATGTCGGCGATACGCTCCACGACCCACACTTCGGGCGAAGATGAGACCTCCAGCAACGTGCCGCCGGCCGTCGCGGTCATCGTGACGAAGGAATAGCCGAGCAGAGTACTGGGCGCAACAAGACGGCCGATCGTTACGCTCATCGTCTCGCTCGCTGTTATCAACGCACCAGAGATATAGATCGCGTACGCCTCGGCGACGCCATCCCCCACGATAGAATCGACGACTGCGCCTGACGCACCATCGCCGCTGAGCGACACGTCGCTCACATCGCCGGTCCATTCCCAATCGACCGGCACCTCGATGCTCGCGCCGACAAGTTCGCCCAGCTCTGCGGCGACCGTCAGTGTCAGTGTCACATCGGCGCCGCGGAACACACCGCTGGGCTGTGGCGCGACAGTGCCCGATCCGTCTCCCCCTTTAACGATATCCGAGAGTCCACGTGGCATCACCTGATAGTCAGTTGTGTGGGGGGAGTCGGGGGCATACTGGGAGACGACTCCGATGACATTAAATGCACCTCTCGGCGCAGGAGTTCCGGCAAGCTCGGTATCCCCGTCAATCCGCATCTGGCAGGATCCCGTGGAGTCCTGTATCATCACATTGTCGTCGACAGGAAAGAACGGTTCTTCCATCGTTACGCCCTGGAGTTGCACCAGCAACCCCTCGTACTGCTCTACTCCTCCCGCTCCTTCCGTGGCAATATCGATCGCATGGAGCGTGAGCGGCTCGACCGCGTTGCCCGTGCTGTGGAGCGTGAGGAGGCTGGGACTCACAAGCTCTGTCAGCCCGCTATACTGATCGACAGTCCCCATCACTGTGACATCGTCTCCTCGCGTGAGGGCATCCTCGATCCCGTAGACGACGACCCCGGCTGTCTCGTCCTGCATGAAACTCTGGGGACCGAACTCGTCTCCGGCGGTGACGATGCCGCGCACCGCCACTGCCTCGCCCAATAGGAGTGGCCGTCCATCTTCGTCATTCTTGCGCACCAAGCTGATGGGGACTGTTCCGTCAGCGCGTGTCACAATGATCCGCGGTGCAGCTGCGATCTCAGTGAGCACCCCGCCCTGCCCCGCGGTACTGATGATGAACGGATATGATGCCGAGCTGTCCGGAGAAGTCGTGTGGCGGATCTCGACGATCCCATAGTCGGCGACGGTAAGGGCCGCGTCCTGTACGAGGATCAGGTACGGGTCTGCGCTCGTCCCGCTCCCGATCACCTCGCTCGTCGCCGACGCGAACCCTGCCCCGGAGAGGAGCACATCCGAACCGGATCCGCTCCACCCCCATGCCGACGGGAGTTCGACGCTCGCGGCAACGAGCTGCCCTGCCGCCGGCGTGATCCGCACCCTGAGGTTGTATGTCGAGGAAGGAGGAACCATCCCGATGTCTATCGAGGCGGAGCCTGAACCGTCGAGGCTCGTCATGATGTCGGCAGCGTACCGCGGCTCGATCTTGAAGTCATCGAACGCGTAGTCGAGGATTCCAGCAACGACGAGGAACGTATCTCCGAGCGAGGGGCTGTAGGCGTATGCCTCATCATCGACCCGGCACGGACCTGAGCCATCGTCGATCTCCCATTCGCCGTACCCGAGATCGTCGTCGGTTACGACGACATTCGAAACGGCGATGAGCACACCCTCGTACGATTCGGCTTCATCGGACCCAGTCGCGAGATCGGCAGTGAGCACGGCGGCCATCCCCGGGAGCTGATTGTCCGAGCTGTGGATAGTGACACTCGAGATGAAGCCGATCTCGGTCTTCCCGTAGTACTCACTCACCTCTCCCGTAACCGTGACGCTGTCCCCTTGTGAGACGGACGTCGTATAGTCATAGATATAGACGCCGCGCCACGGGCCCTCACCATCCTGAATGAAGTATCCGCTGGGAAAGATGCCCGTTCCTGCGGTCACGATCCCGGAGACCGTGACGACCTGTCCCGCGTACGGCGAATCCCCGCCCGGATCCTCGGTGTACTGGATGTCGTAGATCGTCAAAGAACCGGCCGGCAATGCTACCAGGAGCAGTGCCGCCACAGACAGTATGACTGCGTGGACCCTCTCTCTCATCGCTCGGCTCCTTATCCTCCCATTACAAGACCTGGCCCCTCCATGTTCCCCCCTGCCCTCCGCACCATCTGCACCTATGTGGCCGGCGCTCCCCGACTCTGCTCGCCTTCCAGATCATCTGCGCGCCGCCTCGAGCTCGGCATCGAAATGGCGTGCCGCCTTCTTCAATCCAAGCTCAGGTGTTTCATGGCCGCGCAAGACAGGTTCCAACGCCAGCTCGCCAAGGAGGCGGCGGCCAGCAAACCACTCCTGAATTCTCGGCTCAAGCCTTCCGTGCTCCATCTGGAGCATCGTCTCCCTCAGGCCGGGAAGCTCCTCAAACCAGCCGCTCATCGCAGGCAGTTCGAGCGCGCTCCTCCTCACGGGGACGTAGGCCGTGGCCAGTGACCACCGGGCCTGCGCCTCGGGTGAGGTGAACCAGCGGACGAACTCCCAGGCCCGATCCCGCTGTTCCGGCGTGCTCCGCGCGAACAGCGCCACATTCGTGCCGTATACGAGGACCGCCCGCTCCTCAGTAGCCGGGAAGGGGGCGATACCGATATCGAACGTTATCTTCGATTTCATGAATGCATACGAGGCGATCGAGCTCTGGATCATGCCGACCTTGCCGGCAAGGAAGTCGTCCTGATGCTGATACCCTGTTGTCAGGTAGGCGACCCGATCCTCCTTAAGCAGCTTCGCGATCTTCTCCAGTGCGTCCACGCCGGCCGGCCCATCGAATGCTGCCTCGGTGCCGTCAGGGCTGAGGAGCGCTCCCCCGTTGCCGAGCAGAAGACACCCGAATATCCAGACGTTGACGGGCATGGCAAATCCCCACCGGTCCGTACGGCCGTCTCCGTCGAGGTCTCGTGTCAGACGCCTCGCGGTATGGACGAACTCATCCCACGTCTCGGGGAACCGGTCGGGATCGAGCCCGATCTCGCGGAACATGTCCCGGTTGTAGAAGAAGGCCGGAACGCTCTTGTTGAACGGGAAGGTCCATAGCTCTTCCTGCCAGGTGTTACCTTCGATGAGCACGGGGAAGATGTCGTCGAGCTCCTGCGGGTCGAGACCCTCCGATCCGCGGACGTACGGACCCATGGGCATGACCGCACCGGAGGCCATGAACTGTGCACTCCACGACTCGTATACCTGGGCCAGCACAGGAGGCTCCCCTGCCGCAACCGAGGCCATCAGCTTCTGGGAGAGCGACTCATAGCTGCCCATGCTCACCGGCATGACCGGCGGCCCCGGGTGCGACGCATTGAAGTCAGCGACCATCTCTTCAAGGGCGGAGCCGACCTCCCCTCCCATGGCATGCCAGAATGGTACCTCTATCCCGGCACCCTTCTTCCTGCACCCTGAAGCGGCAAAAAGGGCGCAGAGCAGAACCGAACAGACGATGATCCGTATCCAGCGCGTCACCTGAGGCAGAGCTGTGTACACTGTGAGGTCCCTCCGAACTACTCCTTCAGCCCGGTCTTCGCATAGCTCTCGATGATCTGACGCTGCGCCACGAAAAAGAGAAGGACCAGAGGAGCAATGCAGAAGGTGGACGCTGCCATGAGCAGCGTGTACTCTGTTGCCTCTCCCTGGGCAAAATAGGCCAGCCCCACCTGGATCGGCCGGAGCAACTTGGAATTGACCATGACGAGGGGCCACATGAAGCTGTTCCACGAGCCGATGATGCTGAACAGTGCCACGGTCACCAGCACCGCCCGGGAAAGAGGAAGAACCACCCGCCAGAGGAATCCAAGCCGCGAGCAGCCGTCGATAACGGCCGCCTCGTATAGTTCACGGGGGATAGCCCGGAAGTGCTGCCGCAGAAGAAAGATCGTGAAGACGCTCGCGGTCCAGGGAACGATGAGGGCGAGATATGTGTCGATCCACCCGAGCTTCGACATGATGAGATAGCTCGGCACGAGGTACACCGGCATGGGAACCATCATCACCGCGAGAAATCCGAAGAAGAGTACCTCGCGTCCGCGGAACTCCATCCGCGCGAAGGCGTACGCGGCCAAGCACGAGCTGATGAGTGTGCCCGTGAGAACAGCGACTGTCACAAGGACAGTATTGAAAAAGTAACGCGGAAACGGAACCGCCCGCCACGCCTCGACATAGTTGGCAAACCGCGGGGCCTGTGGCAGCCACGTAGGCGGGAACTGGAGTGCCTCGACAGGATTCTTGAGCGAAGTCGAGAGCATCCAGATGAAGGGCAGGAGCATGAGCACGGCGCCGGCAAGGAGAAATAGATGCACTATTCCCCTTCGTCCCGTCCTGCTCATGATCCCGACGAACGGCACCGCGTGGTCAGTCCGCATCAGTAGTGCACCCTCCGCTCCAGCACGAGCCGCTGCGCGAGCGTGAGACAGAGAATGACCAGGAAGAGCGCGAATGCGATCGCACTCCCGTACCCATACCGCCCCTCGTTGAACGCCCTCTGATATAAGTAGTAGACGATGACCTTCGTCGTCCCGAGCGGACCGCCGGCAGGCGGCCCCGTTATGAGCCAGACGGGAGCGAAGACCTGGAACGAGACTATCGTGGTCATGACGAGCACATAGAACGTCGTCGGGGAGAGGAGCGGCCAGGTTACGTGGCGGAATAGTCCCAGCCGCCCTGCGCCGTCGATCCGCCCGGCCTCATAGTACTGCTGAGGGATGTTCTGGAGCCCGGCGAGGAAGATGACGATATTGTACCCGAGCCCCTTCCAGATGCTGAGGATGACGAGCGCGACGAGGGCGAGACTGGGCCCGGCACACCACCCGGGAACCTCGATGCCCAACGGGGAGAACGCGAGTTCGACGACGCCTCTCGGCTCCTCGAGCCAGGCGAGTGTCGGCAAGCGGAATCTCATTAGCAGGTAATTGGCCAGGCCCCGCTGCGGATTGTAGATCCACTTCCAGACCATCGAGATGGCGATGATCGAGGTCACCACAGGGAGGAAGTAGACCGTCCGGTATAAGCCGAGGGCACGGATTTTCGTGTTGAGGAGGAGAGAGGCCAACAGCGAGACGACGATTCCGAGCGGGACGACCCCGATGACGTAGTAGGAGGCGTTGAGCATCGACCGCCAGAAGATGCCATCCCGGATCATCTCGGCATAGTTGCCGATGCCCAGGAACGCACCGGCGCCCGCGATCCCCCATCGGTATAGACTGATCCTCACCGAGTAGAGAATCGGTACGAACCGGAAGACGATGATGATGAGCGCAGCGGGCAGGAGGTAGAGGTACGGACCGAACTTGCCCAGACCTGATCGCCACCACCCGAGCCCTGCCGCCTGAGTAGAGGTCGCCGCCATCGCGATCTCCATGGTCTGGATGGCATGGATGACGGAACGCGTCGGAGGGTGTGCCGAAGCCGTTCTTGCAATGTCTGTCGGGGTGGAGCGCCGATACACATCGACACTCGACGCCCGGATATTTCGGGCGCTGGTATCGGCACTGCCGGGGTCGTGTCTCGGCGACGATGATGCGATGGGTGAGCATAGAACACCGCACCGCTGCTGTCAACACATTTCGACCGGGGCAGGGCCGATCTGGCGGAAATCTGGCGGGCCGATGTGTACACGCGCAGCACGTCGCTCAGAGGCCCCGGCCGCCGGGAGCAGCCCGGAGCGGGCGCTGCGTGGCCACCTCTCGGGACGGCGAGAACAGATGACGAGGGGATCCCCCTGCCTCTAATAGGGCGGGGCCTCCATACCGTACTGCTCCCACTCCTCTTTGGCGGGTCCGAAGCACCCCGGCACCTTCTGGCCCGCCTGACGCAGGAGTACTGTTATCTGGCCCCGGTGATGCACTTCATGGCTGAGCAGCGCTCCCAGGGTCGTTCCCCGCGGCCACTTCTCACCATACATCTCGTCTATCTCGAGCAACGTCTCATCAGTCCAGTTGGCCTTGATCGCCTCCACCAGCTCAGCCGTCACCTTCTCGTATGCCTGGGCGATCTCCGGGGCTGACGTGGGCGGCGGCGAATGAGGATCGACCGAGGAGATGCCCAGACCCGTATGGTTCATCATCTCGGGGATGGTCGCCACCATGTGCCAGGCGACATGGCCCAGGGTGCGATGGCCGCTCGCCACCGGCTGATTGATATTCTCATCGGTAAGCGCGCCGAGGATCTTCCTGGAACCCTCTCGGTGTTCCTCGTACGCTTTCAGAAAATCATCCAGTTTGCGAAACATCTCTCTCCTCCCTCGTCTGGGGCCCGTCCTCATGTGACCGATTACACGGAACAATCACTCCCACCACTCTCCCACGAAGAAGATCCTGGAGTCATCGAGGGAGAACTGCGGTGAGTGGCACAAGAAGCCATCCGGAAAGTAGTCGGGTGTTATGTTGCGGTTGTGAGCCCCGTCTGAATCCATCATGTAGATATCGTATCTCCCCTCGGTGCCGATTGCGGCCACGGAATAGACCATCCGGTCTCCCTGGTGTGACCAGCTCGCCAACCCCTGGCTAAAGCCCGTCTCCGTCAGGCGGGTCTCATCAGTCCCGCTGGAGTCGATCACATAGATATCGTAGTTGCCGTGAGGGCTGGTATCGTCTACGAGCCGCTCGAATGCGATCCTCGACGCATCGGGGCTGAACCTGGGGTCGTAGTCCCCGAACGGCAGGTTTGCGTTTCCCCACTCCCCTGCTCTGGGCGGATCGGTGATCTGGGTCGGATCTGTCCCGTCGTCGTTGACAGTCCATATCCGGCTGCCCGTCGTGAAAGCGATTCTGTCCCCTCCCCAGTCGATATCCGCGTCGTGGGACCCTGAGTCGTACAGCAGAGCCACATTCCCGCCATCCGCATCCATCACATAGACGTCGAGATCTGAATCGCGAAACGAAAGGAAGGCGATCCGACTATCATCGGGAGACCAACACGGGTACAGATCCCACCAGTCATTGTCGGTCAGCCTCCAAAGCCCGTTTCCGTCCGTTCCGATCGTGCAGATCTCTTCGTCCTCGTCGGCATCGCCATCGATCTTCCGTGAGAAGAGGAACCTGTCACCGGCATTGCTCAGCCGCAGAAATGCGTAGTTCCCGGAAGAACTGACGACGAGCTCGACCTCCTCTGTTACGGGATCGAGCGCATAGATCCCGTACCGTCCCTGATGCGGGACGGTCCTGGTCTCTTCAGGCGATGTCGCCTCGTCGCGCGGGCACCCCCCTACCAGAACGATCAACAGCAGGGCCAGAGAAGCTGTGCACACCCACGGCGCTCTTTTCTCAACCATATCGGGATCCTCGCCGATCACAGATGCGTGTACAGCGGCCTGCCATTTCGCACGCAGCGCACGCGCGCCGTCTATCCGCCGGATCAGCGCAGCACCACCGCCTTGCGTGTCAGACGCGAGCCCCCTGCCTCCAGCGAGAAGAAGTACACACCGGATCCCACACGGTGCCCGCCTCCATCAGTGGCATCCCATTCGATCGAATGTCGGCCGGGCAGCAGGTTCCCGTCGAGGAGCGTCTTCACGCGCTGTCCCTGGAGGTTGTACACCGACACCTCGACCTGGCTCCTCTCACCAGCCCCTGAGGCCGGCACGACATACGTGACGGACGTGCCGCGGGAGAAGGGATTGGGGAAGGCCGAAGAGAGCCAGAGTCGGCGGAGCCCGGGATCCGCGGATCCATCGCCGCCGCTCACTGAGGTGCCCGGACTCGAGACCTCGTTCGACGGGTGACTTTCATATCCCAGGGTGTCGACCGCCTTGACGACGTAGTAGTAAGCAGTATCCGGGGATGCAGTGAAGTCGATATAGGTGGTGTCCTCCCAGACCGAGATGTTGATCGGATCGAATCCGTACTGCCCGCTCTCAACCGATCGGTACACGTTATACCCGTCCAGATCCTCGATCGCCGTACTGTCCCGATTCAAGGTCACCGGATGCCAGGCGAGGCTGTTGCCCATGGGAAGCGGATCGATCGTCAGGCCCTCAGGGGCGGCCGGCGGAAGGAAGTTGATGGCCGCGAGGACATCGATGATCCCCCAGCCATATGCATTATCCGGGCTGGAGGCGTTGTCAGCCGTCATCATCAACGCCTCCCGCACCTCCATGGGCCCCCAGTCAGGATGAGCCTCGAGCACCAGGGCCGCTGACCCGCCGACAAGAGGACAGGAGAGGGAGGTGCCATTTACGTAGTTGTACTGATTGAGAGTCGGGTAGTCCGCCCAGTACGTGCCGACTCCCTGAGCACAGACCTCCGGTTTGATGCGCAGGTCCCAGGTCGGGCCGCGTGAGCTGAAACCGGCGATATCCCCCTCGGAATCGACTGCACCGACGGCCAGGATGCTGTCCGCGTCCGCCGGGGCGATGAGCGAGAGGTATCCTGGCCCTTCATTCCCCGCGGAGTTTGAGACGACGATCCCCACGGAAGCCGCCCAATCGGCAGCCTGCGTCGTCACAGCGCTGTCTCCGTTGAGATCCGGAGACGTGTACCAGTCGATATACCCGAGGGAGCTCGATGCCACATCCGCTCCCAGGCTATCAGCCCACTCGATCCCCTCAACCCACCAGTCCTCCTCAATCGGTTCCTCCATCGTCGTATCTTCGGTCTTCGCCAACATGAAGTCGGCCCCGTACGCCGGCCCGATCAGCTGCCCCTCCATGAACCCGCCGATCACGGACAGGGTACCGGTGCCGTGCGAGGGCTGGTTCTCAGCATCCTGGAGCGGATCGTATGCGGTGTTGCTGTCACCGTTGACGAAATCCCATTCCGCGATCACATTGATCGGGACGATCGCCTCGTGCTCTCTCTGAAACCCTGTGTCGAGCATGCAGATGAGCACACCTTCTCCGCTGTACCCGAGCTCGTGCACGGCCGGAACGTTTATCTGCTCGAGCTGTCCGAACGACGGGCCGTAGTCGAGGGTCTCGGGATAGGCGGGCGCCATCGAAGGCGGCGGCGGCGCACCAGGAAATGCCCGCGGCCCCCGGAAACCCGAGACCGGCCGCGTCGACCTGACATACTCCAGATTCTCGATCGCCTCGATGAGTTCGGGGGCGACCTCGATGCTGATGGCGTTGAGACAGCGACTCATCGCCCTCAGCCGGGCGCCGATCGCAAGGACCTCTTCGACATAGGCCTCACAGACAGGGAGGTCTCGGCTATCGACGAGCCGACCACGTTTCACCTTTGCGCGCCGGGCGCGCGCCCGCTCGAGGAGCGAACGCTCGACCTCGACGAGCGCTTCCTCCTCATCCGCGGGCGAAGAGAATCCCTTGTCACAGAAGAAGACCCAGATCGCAGCATGGTCATCGCCGGAAGATCCCTCCGTCCTGTCAGGTACCCGGCCGTCTTCCCGATCGCCCGCCGCGGCGACACCAACCGGCGACACCCAGAGGTGAGTCCCGATCAGAACGACCGAACAACAGATCGCGATACAGACCATAAACCGTTTCATTCCTCACACTCCTCTTGACTCCACCTCTTCTCACGCGGCGGTCCCCTTCTCGACCCCGCTCCACTACCCCTTTCGCTTCGACCCCCCCGGAGCCACAAGTTTCATCCCCTGCCCACAGAGCGGGCAGTCATCAGGCGCGAACGTCTCTACCTCTGCCCGATAGACGGCAGTGAAGGGCGTCCCTCCCAGCCACTCTGCATCCTGGCTTCGATCGACGAGAACGCCGACACCACATACTTCGCCGCCGAGACGTTCCACCGCTTCCCATGTCTCCCGTACCGATCCGCCGGTCGTCAGCACATCATCGACGATCAACACCCGCTCCCCCGGATCGAGCACAGAGCCGCGGGGAAATCCCCGCCCAACCTCGATCCGCTCGGCATAGATGGCCTTGATGCCCAGATGGCGGGCGACGGCGTAGGCGACGAGCAGTCCACCTGTGGTCGGGCCGGCAACGACACGCGCCCCCAGATTCCTCGACTGCTCCGCCAGCGCACGGCACAATCTGTCGGCGGCAGCCGGCCACTCGAGAAGGCGGAACTTCTCGAAGTAGAAACGACTGTGTCGGCCGGATGCGAGAAGGAAATGGCCTTCCAGCAATACTCCCAGTTCTCGGAAGATCTCCTCAACTTCCTTTCTATCCACCGATCGCCTCCCCCATCTCTCCGAGTATCGCTCTGGCCGCCTCCAGCGGGTCGGATGCCCGCACGATCGGGCGGCCCACTACTATGAAATCAGCACCCTCGGCCACAGCTTCCCCGGGAGTCATGGTCCTCACCTGATCGTCACTTCCTCCCCCGGTCGGACGGATCCCCGGGGTGACCACTGCAAACCCATCACCGCAATGATCCTTCACCGATCGGATCTCACGGGGCGATGCGACGACACCGTCGACACCCGCCTTCTTCGCCATGAGCGCAAGCGATATGACTTCCTCCTCGAGACTCCGCCCCTTGAGCCCCCACACCCTCTCGAGAGCTGGCCCATCGAGACTCGTCAATACCGTCACCCCCAGCAGCAGGGGAGGTTGCCTGCCGAGCTGGCGAGCCCTCTCCTCGACCGCGATTTGAGCGCTCCTCAGCATGGCCTCACCACCGGTGGTGTGGAGAGTGAGCATGTCGACCCCCAGTTCGACAGATGCCGCAACTCCGCCGGCGACCGTATTAGGTATATCATGAAACTTGAGATCGAGGAATAGACGTTTGCCGCGCGCTTTCACGGCCTCTGCTGCGGCCGGCCCGCTGGCGGTGAAGAGCCGACTCCCGATCTTGAAGATCTCGACATCAGGGCTCAGAATGTCGAGCAGGCGCTCTGCCTCCGCCAGCGTGTCGACATCGAGAGCGACGATGAGACGATCCGCCGGTCCGTGCCTCATGGAAGTACCTCCAGCCGTACTATTCCCTTCCCCAATAGCCCGATGCGCTGCGCGGCACCGAACGAGAGATCGATGATGACTCCCTGGACAAACGGCCCGCGATCATTGATCCGTACCACGACCGACCGGCCGTTGGCACAGTTGGTGACCCGGACTCTTGTCCCGAATGGCAGCGTTCTGTGTGCGGCAGTCATCGCATACATGTCGAATATCTCTCCGCTCGCCGTGGCGCGACCATGGTACTGCCGGCCATAGTAGGTGGCATATCCTTTGAAGACTCGTCCCCCCGACCGGTACCGTTCTGTTGTAGCACACCCCGCTGCCACAAGACCTATGATGCAGAGGATCACGAGGGCCCGCGATGCCCCGCGGCGCGCCGTTCTCCGCTCTCTGTTCATGGTGACTCCTCCTCGGCCACACGCGACGTTCCGGAGGAGTCGTCCGCAACCGGCACTACCCCATTCAGGCTGGCGGAACTCATCCCGGCACTATCGGCGCGATCCCCGTTCGAGGCAGCATTTTCGGCTGATGCGGCGCCTCCCTCGAGTATCGGAGCATCCTCCAGGGGGAGAACGTCCTTGCCCTCCTCACCCAGCCCCGGAGTATCGCGCAACTCCGCCTCTGCCCGAGCAGCATATGTTGTCCCGGGAAACCGCACGGTGAGCTCCTCGTAGGCGGCTCGCGCTCCTTCCTCATCTCCCTTCTCGTGCTCGAGGATCCAGGCCAGGGCGAACGCGGCCTTGGGGGCGAGCTCGCTCTCGGGGTAGTCGGCCAGCACCTTCCCGTATTCCAGCATCGCCTGATCGACATCTCCCAGTCCAAAGTAGTAGAGTTCGGCGAGCTGAAACTGAGTCGCCGCCAGATCCGCCTCCTCTCCCGTGGCGAGGTTCTCGCGGTACTCGGTCAATTTGGCGATCGATGTCGAACGCTCTGCAGCGTCGAACGCCACCTCGAGCGCTGGCGCATGCCTTCTCACCTGTTCGTAGGCCTTGCGCGCTTCCTCGAGGTCGGAGAGATCCTCCTCATAGATCAGGCCCATCCGGTAGCTCGCCTCAGCCGCCTCCTCAGTACGGGGGTGACCCTGCACAACTGCATCAAGAGCACTCAATGCAGCGTTGTAGTCACCGAGGGAGCGATGGCAATCGCCGACGCGCAGGCCGAGCTTCGCCTCCTCTCCGGGTTCGAGCCCGCTCCCCTGGAGCGCCTTGAACGTGGTGAGAGCCCTCTCGACCGTCCCCATGGCGAGACAGGCCTCGCCGATCCGAAGAGACGCCGGGAACGCCAGCTTCTTGCCCGGCCTCCGGTCCACGAGCTCTGAAAACCGAGATATCGCCTCCTCGAACTGCCCGAGCCGATGGAGCGATTCGGCGAGCTCAAATAACGCCTGATCGTAATACTCACTACGTGGATAGAGCTGGAGGAAGGCTCTGTACTGGCTGGCTGCGGCGGAAAAGCCTTCTGTCGCAAAATCGGCAGCGGCTTTCCAGTAGGTCGCATCATCTGCCCACTCGCCCTCTGGTGCGATGCTCAGCGAGTGGTCGAAAGCCGCAGTGGCCCTCGGATAGTCCTCGAGGGCCACGTAGGTGCGTCCCATCATGTAATACGCATCATCGAGCCACTTGCCGCCGCTGTAATAGATAGTCACTTCTTCGAACTTGCGCAGCGCCTTGAGATACTCCTCCTCCTCGAAGAAACACTTCCCCATGAGGAGCACCGCCTCATCAACCCATCGGCTGCCGGGGTAGAGCTCGATGACTTTTGCACACTTCTCGATCGCCTTGTCGAAGTGATTCTTCGCTCCCGGCGACAACTTCCCTTCAGGCGACTGCTCCTTGAGCCGCATTCCCTGGGTGTAGCTGGCTTTCGCATTGTAGAATGTATTATAGTAAGCGCACCCAGGAACCTGTATTGCGGCCCCGATGAAGAAGAGAAGGACTAGCGTCTTCCTATGCTGACGGCGCGATGCCAACTCGTACGTTCCTGAACCGGGCAGGTGCGGTCCCGTGCCCGACGTGCATCGCCTGGCCCGGCTCGCCCTTTCCACAATTGAGAAGGCCCCAGAGCTGCCAGTGCTCCTTGTTGCACACGGCATCACATGAGTTCCAGAATTCAGGTGTTATCCCAGTATAGTTCGGGTTCTTGTAGATTTTTCCCAAACGGCCGTTGGTGATCTCCCATGCGATCTCAGTTCCGAACTGGAAGTTGAGCCGCCGATCATCGATTGACCAACTCTTGTTGGTCGAGAAGAAGATCCCTCTGTCGGTGTCGGCGATCAGATCGTCGAGCGACCACTCACCAGGCTCGAGGTTGATGTTCGTCATTCTAATGAGAGGGATGCGGTTCCATCCGTCGGCCAGCATTGCGCCGCTCGACTCCCTCCCGATGACCGGTGCGGTCTCGCGGGAGGAGAGATAGCCAATGAACATCCCGTGGTCGATGATCATCACGCGCTGGGCGGCAGTTCCTTCATCATCGTACCCGAACGTACCGAGCCCCCCTGGCACGGTTGCGTCTGCCACCACAACCACCTTGTCGGACCCGTAACGGAATGTGCCCAGTTTGTCGATCGTAACGAAGCTCGTTCCTGCGTAGCTCGCCTCCGTGCCCAGCACACGGTCTAGCTCGATGGGATGGCCGATCGACTCATGCACCTGGAGCGCAAGCTGGTCTGAGTCGAGTATGATCGTCGTCACTTCTGACGGACACTGCGGCGCAACGAGGAGCTGTGCGGCCTCCTCAGCGACGCGAGGTGCATGTTCCACGAGATCCATGGCACGCACGAACTCGTACCCCGACGTCGAATAGTTGCCGCGGAACGAGTTGGGATAGGATCGTACCTGCACCTCACCCTCCTTCACAGCAGTCGCCGAGATCCCCCCGCCACTCTCGACGATCTCCTGATCGATCAGGTACCCCTCAGTGCTGGCAAACACCTTGTTCGTCCGATAGAACGCCATGCTCGCCTCAGACACCTTCACCGCAGGCTCCCTGCGGATGAGCTCATCTGCGGCGAGCAGTATCTCGATCTTCTCATGCAGCGTTACGTCGAACGGGTCTTCCTTCCATGCATTCTCGTATGAATCTTTTCGCGGCTGGCGCTTTGTGAGCTCCACAGGTTTGGTGCAGACCGTAGCCGATGCTCTCGCAATAGCGATGGCCCGACTGACGACCTTCTCAGCTTCTGCCTTCTCAGGGCGGGAGCTCGAGGCAAATCCCCACGCCCCATTCATGAGCAGGCGGACTCCAAATCCCAGATCAGCGGAACTCGATATCGCCTCGACATTCCCGTTCTTGACGTCGATCGATTGGGTGATGGTATCGACGACCCGCACGTCACCGTAATCAACGTTCTTGGCGGCGAGAAGATCGACGATTTCTGTTGCGAAATCTTTCATCAGAGGCGTCTCCCCTAGGTCCTATCGCGCTCGCCTGCGTTATCCTCTCCGGTCGATCACACACTCTCCCCACTCTCTTCCCGCGCTGAGTGGGCACCGAAACTCCAGCCGGGATACTCACCAGTACCGGCAGGTCCTTACTGCGACAGTTCGTCTGCTCTCTTGAACGCCTCAAACGCTTTCTCCTGCATTCCCATCTCCCGATAGGCGATTCCCAGGTTCGCGTACGTCGAGGCGCGCAATGGATCGAGCTCTACCGCCCGCTCGAGTGCCTGGATCGCAGTATCAAACTCCTTGGCGTTGACGTACGCCAAACCAAGGTACGACCATCCTTCAGCATCCGTCTCATCGAGCTCGATTACTTTCTGAAAGAGTGGTATCGCCTTCTCATGTTCTTCCATAAGGATATGGAGAAGCCCGAGATTGAAGTACGAATCACGGTCCTCCGGGTCCAGGCCGATCGCTGCCTGAAAGGCGGCCTTCGCATCCTCCCGCCTCTCGATATTCATGAGGCACACACCCTTGAGAAAGTATGCCCGGGACATATGGGGGTATATCTCGATCGCCGAATCGAGCTCTTCGAGCGCTTTCTCGTAGTCCTCGACCGCGATGAGCTCAACGGCCTCATTCACGCCCACGAGGCCCAACGCCTCCTTCGTCGATGCTCTAGTCGAGTCGATCTCCAGAGCTCTCCAGAAACGATCATGCGCTCCCCGAAAATCACCCGCAGTATTCAGCTCAATACCTGCGTTCTGATAGATCGCCCAATAGATCTGCGGCTCCTTCTGGTAGGTGCCCATCTTGCCGGGATCTATCTCCAGTGCCTTATCCAACTCCTCACTCGCTGCAGCGTACTTCCTCTGCTGTGCGTATGTCCTCCCTAACCAGATATGCGCTTCCGCATCATTGGGATTGGCCTCGAGCGCCTTGTTGAATTGCTCTATCGCGGCGTCGTAGTCATTCTGTTGGAGATAAACCTTCCCCGCCGTCAGGTACTGGCTGGCACATCCCAGCACCGCAAGACAGCCGAATATGATCAGCAGCATCAGACCGGACCGCACGTTCATTGCACGCCCCCCTGTTGAAGGCGGATTATACGAGACTGAAGGAAGCAGTAGCCGCTCCGCACCAACCTACATCAGGCCTCATGCGATGTCAACCAGTTTTTAGAGGACCCTCGCACAGGCCGCCGTTCCTCCCACCGGCGGCGGAGCCCGCACAGAGCCACCGAATGCCGCTCCATGCCGTGTGAGAGCAGGGCGGGCACGGCCGCACAGACCGACACATCGGGTACGGGCGTCAACAGAGCCTTAGCGGAGTCGATCGGGGGCTACCAGTCTGTCTCCATGCCGATCGGCTTCAGCATGACAAGGGTAGGATTTTTCAGATAGGTCTGAGCGGCTTCGGCGAGATCTTCCCAGGTGACGGTCTCTATGAGGAGAGGATAGCGATTATCGAATTCGTATCCTATCCCAAGCACCTCGAACCATCCCCGGTAGTATGCCCGGTCGGAACTCCGCTGATGTTCGGCCCTCCATCTGCCTGACAGATACCGTTTGGACCGCTCGACCTCCTCATCAGGGACGGGCTCTTCACGCACACGCTCAGTCTCGTGCTCCAGAGCAGCAACAGCCTGTCGGGCAGTCGCTGGATTGGTGCCGAGATAGATGACGAACGGGGCCGGATCCCGCCTCGTGGGAATGAAAGAACCGACATCATAGGCAAGACCCTTCCTGTCTCTCACATTGACGAAGAGACGGGAGCTCATACCCCCACTCAGCACGGCGTCGAGCACCTTCAGAGGCACGTAGTCCTCACTCGTTATGCGTGCGCCGGGATAGCCGATAAGAATGTAACTCTGAAGGATCTCCCGGTCGTATGTCCTCTCCCCCCCCCGTTCTGGCCACACTACCGCGGACGACGGGAGGCGCTCGACCTCGTCTCCGGAAAGTGAAGCAAACTCCCGCTCGATCGCCTCCCGCATCTCTGCGACCGGAATTCCTCCGGCGACCGAAAGCACCATGTTCGGCGCACGGTAGTATCTTCGGTAGTGATCGAGGACATCCTCGCGCGTCAGACGCGAGACGCAAGAAACGGTTCCCACGGGCGACCTTCCGTACGGATGTCCCCCGTACATGGCCCGGCGGAGCCTGTGGTAGGCAAAGGAAAAGCTCTGATCCTCTTGCGCGCCGATCTCGGCCACGATGGCGGCCTTCTCCTTCTCGATCTCCTCTTCTGGAAAGGTCGGGCGGGCGACTACATCCGCGAGTATCTCGAGACCGATCTGGTAGACATCGGCGGTGACGAGACAGCTGACGCGTGCCACGTCGGTCTCTGCTTCGGCATCCAGCACGCCGCCGACATCCTCGATCGCGTTCGCGATGGCCGTCGCATCTCTCGTCTCTGTAGACTTGAGGAGCACATGCTGCACGAGGTTGGTGATGCCGTTCGCTTCCGGAGGTTCGTCGGCCACGCCAACTCGGATGAAGAGTTCGAACGCCTCGGTCTTCGACTCGGCACTCGATTCCACGATGACCACGAGACCATTGTCGAGCACGAACCGACCGAGCTCCTGGGCCCCCCCGGGCGAAACGAAAAGGAGCGAGAAGATCGCCGGGAGAATCAGCAAACCACACATCCAGCTCCCGATCAGCCGCCCTGCCTCACGTTCCTCGTGCCATCCTCTCATTCCCCATCCTCCTCGTCGTCTCGACTGCCGTTCTCACTGCAACCCGCACGGCGGCTCACTGCACGCCCTCGGCAGGCACCGGCTCGGGCGACACAACGGCGAGTGCATGGCCCCCTCTAAGATACCGCCTGGCGACCCGGTTGACGTCCCTAGCCGAGACACGATCGATATTCTCGAGATAGGTGAGCCCTCCCACAAGGCCGGTGGTGACCGCAGAGTATCCGAGGAAGTCCGCCTCCCCCTCCACCGTCTCGCGCTCGAAGATGTTCTGCGCCCTGAGCATCGCCCGGGCCCGCGCAACCTCACGCGGCGACACCCCCTCTCGCACGAGCCCGCCGATCACTTTGAGAATGGCCTCCTCGACGTCATCGACTCGATCGCCGTCACATTCGGCCTCGATGTAGAGGATACCGGCATCACGCATCGACAGGTTGGATGCGCTGATCTCCGAGACAATCCCGCGTTCCTCTTTCAAAACCTTCACCAGGCGCGAGCTTCTTCCTCGACCGAGAATGGCAGCCAGCACGTCGGCGGCGACACTCGATCTATCTCGGGCACGTGGCGAACGGAAGCCCAACATCATGTATGCGTGATCGAGCGGCCTGGTGATCCTCACCCGCCTCGTCTCCTTCAGAGCCGACTCCTCTCCCGCCGGCGGCAACGGCGCCCTCGATCCCCAGTCCTCGCTCCCGAAATGCTCCTCTGCACGATCGAGGACCGCCTGGCGATCCACGTTTCCCACTACCACGAGATAGAGATTGGCCGGCGCGTAGGCGCAACGGGATCGGGTAAGGAGATCGTCGCGCGTCATCCCCTTCACCGTCTCCATCGTTCCCAGGATCGGCCTCCTGTAGGGATGACGGGTGAACGCGGCCGACATGAACAGATCCCACACCTGCTCCCAGGGATCGTCTATATTCATGCGGATCTCCTCCATCACCACCATGCGCTCGTGCTCCACCTCGATGGGCGCGAACGAACTATGCTGCGCCACCTCGCTCAGGATCGCCATCACTGAGTCAACGTGTTCATCACCCACGACGACGTAGTACTCCGTGAAGTCATAGGAGGTGGCGCCGTTCCAGCTCCCTCCCATACTCTCGATCCTCCTGTCGACTTCGCCTACAGGGAGATTCTCAGTACCCTTGAAGAACATGTGCTCCATGAAATGCGCAATCCCGGCAAGTGAATCGCTGTCCTGACACGAGCCGATGCGCAGCCAGAGCGCTACAGCGCTGACAGGCGCATGGCGCCGCTCCTCAACGATGACCGTGAGTCCGTTATTCAGTCTCCATTCGGTGATCGGGCCCCGGCTGTGGCGCGCCCTCGGGCTCGTGCTGACTGTGGCACAGCCGGAGGCGATCGCCGCATAGAGGACCAGTACCACTGTGATACGGAGGAATCGATTCATAGCTACCCTTCCCCACATGAGAAAAAGAGAGCCCTTTCGGACTCTCTCGTCTGCTCATTGACCTGTCGATAGACACTACTATATCGCTCGAATGGGCCCGCAGAGTCCAGCATCGGCCCCAGTGCGCTAGTCGATCGTGCCCCCCGTCGCCAGGAAGTAGTGTTTGGGATTGACCGGCGTCCCGCTGACGCGGACCTCATAATGTACGTGTGAACCTGTGGAGCGGCCGCTGCTCCCCATCGATGCAATGACCTGCCCCCTCGAGACTCTCTCCCCCTTGCGCACTTGGATTATAGAGCAATGGCCGTACATGGTCGAGAATCCATAGCCGTGGTCGATCTCCACGACCCGCCCCAAGCGCCCTCGCCGCCCGACATATGAGACAATGCCGTCAGCTGTTGCCACGATTGGCGTTCCGCGAGGCGCGCTGATGTCTATCCCCGTGTGCCACCGCATCTTATGGGTGAACGGATCCCGGCGGTACCCATATCGACTGGAGGTCCAGCCGGTCGCGGGCCTGATCGAGGGCGTATGCCTGCGTAGATGCGCCTGGCGCTCGAGCGCACCCAGGATCTCCTGGAAACTCTCCTTTTGGGAGAGGACGTCCTGCATCAATCGTTCCAGATCCGTGCGGGTATCCTCGGCCATCTCCGTGGCGGTCATAATGAGGGGCTCTCTGATCGCCCCCATTTCCTCTACAGGGCCCCCGCCGCCCATGCCCATATTTCTTGCCCCCACCGGCAGGGGGTCGAGGTCGGCCTGGAGACGGATTGTCCGATCGAGATCCGCAAGGAGCGTCATCTGATCATGCATCTCATCAATATTGCTCTGCATTTCGCCCAGTCTCTCGACGAGATCGGCATTCTCGCTCTGCAGGCGTGCAAGCGTGGCCTGATCGACGACCGTCGTGACGTATCCAACCGTCACAAAGACAACAGCACCGAAAAAGATTACGACAAGTGCCGCTACGCCGAGGATCGCGGCATGCGACAGCCTCAACGTCTGCACACCCCGCGACGGGTGCGGGATCAGCAGCAGCGTGATGTATCGACGGATCATCTCATCCCCCTGCATCTGTTATGGAAAGAGCCGAGTCTCCTCAGCCCTGCTTGTACCTGGCCCCCCGACCACCCAGCCTGATCATGTCAGGCCGCCAGGCGGTCTCCGTCCTTGCCGGGTATCCACATACAGATATTGACACCAAAAAGTACGGAAATCCCGCCGATAAGTCAAGGATTTTTTTTACAGATATATCCGCAGCCTTACGCTCTCGGGAGAGTGACGGAGCTTCTTCAGAGCCTTCTCTTTGATCTGCCTCACCCTCTCCCGCGACAGGCGCATCTGCGCGCCGATCTCCTCGAGGGTATGAGGATTCTCCTCGCCCAGGCCGAAATAGAGGATGAGTATTCTCGCTTCGCGCGGGGTCAGTATGTCGAGCGCCCGTTCCAGCTCGTCTCGGAACGTATTCCGCTTCGTCAACTCCTCCGGTGACGGGTACGTTGTCGCCTCAATGATGTTGACCAGGCAGTCATCTTCCTCAGTGACCGGCGCATCGAGAGAGATGTCACTCTTGGCAATGGCCATCGCATCGGAGACTTCACTGGCCTCGACCTTCAGCTGCCTGGCTATCTCATCGACCGTTGGGTCACGTCCCCGCTTCTGGCCCAGCTCTTTGGCCGCCTTGGCGATTCTCCTCAGGCGCTCGGTCTTGTTGAGGGGAAGCCGGACGATCTTGGACTGCTCGGCGAGAGCCTTCAGGATGGAATGACGTATCCACCAGACGGCATACGAAATGAACCGGATCCCCTTGCGTTCATCGAACCGCCTGGCTGCCCGAAGAAGCCCGAGATTCCCCTCATTGATGAGGTCGGTGAGCGAGAGACCACGGTT
Source organism: candidate division TA06 bacterium SM23_40 (assembly GCA_001303705.1). Classification (GTDB taxonomy): domain Bacteria; phylum LJUI01; class LJUI01; order SM1-40; family SM1-40; genus SM1-40. The sequence continues at coordinate 14,812 of LJUI01000002.1, read as the reverse complement.
CTGGTAGACCTTCGCTATTGAGACGACGAAGCGCAGATTCGCCGAGATGAGCCGCTCCAGAGCCGCCTCATCTCCTTTCCGCGTTCTTGCAGCCAGCTCGATCTCCTCCTCTGGAGAGAGGAGATTCACCTCGCTGATCTCCTTGAGATATATCGCGAGCGACTTCTGGTCGGCCTTGTGGGCGGTGCTACCGTCGGTCACGGTCGTCTCTGGGTCTCGAAAAGGGGCGCTATTGTCAGCCGCGCAGGATCCGATCACTGCGGCGGCACTCCATGGTCCCGGAGCTACTCCTCCGGCCGCACGGCCAGGAAACTCGTATCCTCACCTCTCTGAATGAGGAAGACGATCGGCTTCTCCTCCCCCCGATACCGATTCCGCGCCTGTTCGTAATCTCCCGCGTCTTCAATATCCACCTTCCCGATCCGCCTGATTACATCGCCGTCCCGGATACCCGCTGCATCAGCCGGGCTGCCGAATTCGACATCCGCCACCAACACACCTTCCTTGGCCTCCACTCCGTATCGACGCGCGGCGTCCGAACCAACTTCAATGACCTCCATGCCCAGCCAGCCGCGCTCACCCTCTGCCTCTTCCTCAGGCGGGAGACCGGCGACCTCTGCCGGCATCTCCCCGATCTCAACACGGATCGTCCGCTCACGCTCTTCCCGCACGACGCGGACTGGGATGCGCTTTCCCACCTCAGTCTGGGCGACCAGCGACTGGAGCTGGGCGATCGACGAGACTGGTGTGCCATCGTATTCGATGATTACATCACCGGCCTCGATGCCGCTCCGCGCTGCGGGCGTCTCCGGCTCCACCCTGTTCACCACGACACCCCGCTCTGCTCCCATCGCCTCGGCGAGATCGACGGTCAGTTCCTGGAGATAGACGCCGAGATATCCGCGCACAACCTTGCCGGTCTCTATCAGCTGGGGGTAGACGGCCTTCGCCATGTTGATCGGTATGGCGAATCCAATGCCGACACTGAGGCCGGTATTGGTGGTGATCGCAGAGTTGATGCCTATTATCTCACCCCGAATGTTGATGAGCGGGCCCCCGGAGTTTCCCGGATTGATCGAGGCATCAGTCTGCATGAAGTCCTGCTGTGTGGCCCCACCGGACAACGGAATTCCCGATCTCCCTTTGGCGCTTATCACTCCCACAGTGACCGTGCGGTCGAGTCCGAAGGGATTCCCGATGGCGATGGCCCAATCGCCGACCTGAACCGAGTCGGAGTTGCCCAGCGGCGCCGCCACGAGCTTGTCCTCCGGCTCGATCTTGATCACCGCCAGGTCGGTCCTCGGATCGGTGCCGACAACCGTCACCTGCGAGCCTGTGTACTCGGTCTTGTCGGAAAGGCGAATCACAATACGATCCGCATCCTCGATCACATGATTGTTCGTCAGGATATAACCCTGCCCGTCGATGATCACACCCGAGCCAAGACTCCTATACTTCCCCTCGAACGGGGGCCGATTGCGGAAAAAGTCGCGGAACATCTCCTCGAATGGCCCCCTGAACTCGAAGCCGAATGGGAGTTCGGGCGTCCGGGATCTCACGATGTGTTCGGCAGATATGTTGACGACCGCGGGCATGACGCTCTGCGCCACGGCCACGAATGGACTCTTGCCCTCTTCGGTGAGGATCGCCGCCAGCGCCCTGTCTTCCACCGTCTCCCTCGGTACGCTCTCCGCTGCCGGCGAGAGCGACGTGATGTCGAGGTTCGCGGCGACAATCAGGCCCATGAAGAACGAGACGACGGCGATGACTGGTACGACCAGCCAGCTTCGGTTTGCGTATTTCATGTCTTTCATAGCGTCTTTCTTACCTTCCCAGCGATGCTGCCGCCCCGTCCGCCAGGAGTGTAGGCGGTCGGGAGAGCACAGCCAGAGGCCGGTCTCCACTCCTGGCGGGCCGGCGGTCTACTTCACGCTGATCGATACTTCTCTTGGCTTTACTTGTTCACTCTTGGGCAGCACGACCTCGAGGACGCCATCAACGTACCTAGCAGTCACTTTCGAGGACTCGATATCAGTAGGAAGGGAGAGACTCCGTCGGAACCTGCCGTAGCTCCGCTCGATACGGTGGTAGGTCTTTTCCTCAGCGATCTCCTCCTGCTTCCGCTCTCCACTGATCGCCAGCTCGTTGCCCATTACAGAGATCTTGATGTCGTCCTTTGTCATCCCCGGGAGCTCGACCTTCACGACGAACTGGTCCTTCGTCTCCTCCACATCCACAAGAGGTGCCCAGATCCCTTCACTCACAGCTCGCCCTGCGGGAGCTCTCCCGAAGATCTGTCCAAAAAGCCGATTCATCTCGTCCTGGAGCGTAGCCAGCTCTCTGAACGGCTCCCATTTTTCAAGCTGCATCAGCGTCACCTCCGTGCCATATTCCTTACCAACCTCCCGTTCCAGACCTGCATCGACGACATGCGGATAACGCCATGCATTCCCGCCTCCCGTCTGCGGGCCCGGAGGCAAACGACCCGAGCCGGAACCACCCCACCGGCTCACTCCTCACGGACTCGCCCCAGTTGGCTTTCCTTGCGCTCGAGCTCTTCCTCGAGTTTCTTGATCCGCTCGATGAGCTCCTTCACCTGCTTATCGGCAGGAACGCTTCGCTTTTGCTCGCCTGTTAGCATGTCGTAGACGCGACCACCCAGCTCGCTAAAGGCCCGGTCGATGTTGCGCTGGGTGGTGAGCATCTCGAGCCGCAGCTTGCCGATCTTCGTCAGATCCTCCGCCTCCCTGGCTGCCACCGAGAGGCCGGCCTTCACGCGCTCCCAGAGTGTAGACACCGTGTCCCTCCTTCTGAAACGAATCTTCCCTGTGAAACGTTCCAGGATAGTGCGAGACTCGTCCCGGGCTGCCACAGGACAGATCGCTTCCCTTATTCTAATGCCTCACCCACGTTCCCGCCACACCCAATCGCTCCACGACGCCGCGTCGCCCCGACCTCAGTCTCCTGCGACCCGCGCCCTGTCAATTCACGCCATCTGACAGATGATGCATTTCCTCAGATGACGCCGTACTTCTTTCCGATCTTGGCGAACGCTTCGATCGCCTTGTCCAGATGCTCTCTGGTATGGGCGGCCGATAGCTGCACTCTGATTCTCGCCTCGCCTTTCGGCACCACGGGATAGCTGAATCCGATCACATATATCCCCTCGACGAGCAGATCCTGAGCCATGTCGGCGGCCAGTTTGGCTTCTCCCAACATGATGGGGACGATGGGATGGACGCCCTCCATGATATCGAATCCTCTTGCGGTCATCTCCTTCCTGAAATAGAGCGTATTCTCTTCCAGGCGATCACGAAGCTCAGTCGTCTTCTTGAGCAACCTGAAAACACGCACACCCGCATAGACGATCGCCGGCGCAAGTGTGTTGGAGAAGAGATAAGGCCGCGAGCGCTGCCTCAGCATGTCGACTATCTCCTGGCGCCCGCTCGTGAACCCACCTGACGCACCGCCGAGCGCCTTGCCGAGCGTGCTCGTGATGATGTCGACCCGCCCCTGAACGCCTCGGTGTTCGGGAGATCCCCGGCCCGTCTTCCCAACGAAGCCCGTGGCGTGCGAGTCATCGACCATCACCATCGCATCATACTTGTCCGCGAGATCGCATATCTGGTCGAGCCTGGCGATATCACCGTCCATGCTGAAGACGCCGTCAGTGGCGACCATCCGCGCCTTCGCCCCCTGTGTCTCCTTCAGCTGCTTCTCCAGATCGGCCATGTCATTGTGCGCAAACCGCCTCCTCTCGGCCTTGCAGAGCCGAATGCCATCGATGATGCTGGCATGATTGAGCTGGTCGCTGATCACCGAACAGTCCTTGTCGAGCAGCGTCTCGAACAACCCTCCATTCGCGTCGAAGCACGAGGTATAGAGGATCGTGTCATCGGTACCCAGGAACGTAGAGATCTCCCGCTCCAGCTCCTTGTGAATATCCTGTGTACCACAGATGAACCGAACAGAAGACATCCCGAACCCGTGTTTCTCCAACCCCTCCTTGGCAGCAGCTACCAACTCGGGGTTGTTGGAGAGCCCGAGATAGTTGTTGGCGCAGAAGTTGATCACCTCGCCCTCTTTGACGCTGATGTCCGCGCCCTGGGGCGTGAGAATGATCCGCTCATCTTTGAACAGGCCTGCGCTACGGATCTCTTCGAGCTCTTTAGCCAGCGTCTGTTTTACTGCTCCGTACATCGTTACCCTCCCGATCTGATGGCGGTCCCTCGCCTCAACGTAACCGACTGACTTACTGCTCAGGAAACATGACGACCTTGCCGGATATCTTCGGCCTCGTCATCATCAGGCTGAACCCCTTCTCGAACTCCTCGAGGAGAAGCGTGTGGGTGACGATCGGCGATATGTCCAGGCGTTTGTACTTGAGCAGGTTCGCCACCTTGAACCATGTATCGTACATCAGCCGACCGTTGATACCATAGATGGTCACGCCCTTGAAGACGACTCCGTTATTGAGATCGAGTTGGACGGGCCCCGCGGCGACCCCAAACGCAGAGACCCGGCCTCCTTTCCGGACCAGCCGGAATCCCTGATCGATGGCGACCTGCGTGCCCGCCATATCTAGCACAACGTCGACGCCCACGCCACCAGTCTCCGTTCGGACGATCGCCTCCACATCATCCGAGTGACCGTTGATCAGGATATCGGCACCCATCTTCTTCGCGATCTCGAGACGCACCGGATGACGGCCGACGATCATGATGAGGGCGGCACCCGCCACACGGGCCACGCCCGCCGCAAACAGACCAGTCGGCCCATCGCCGAATATGAGCACGGACTTCCCGAGGACTGGTTCCACAGTTGTGCAGTAGACAGCATTCCCCAAAGGCTCCTGGACAGTAGCGAATTCCGGCGGAATCGAGGTATCATTTTTCCAGGCGACGATCTCAGGAATAGCCGCGTACTCGGCAAAGCACCCATTGCAGTCAACGCCGAGTATCTTCAGATTGCCGCAGATGTGCTGTTGGCCTGTCAAACATTGAATGCAGTCATTGCACGGGATGTGAGTCTCAGCTGAGATGTAGTCACCGATTTTGAGCTTCGTCACCTGACTGCCTACTTCGACTATCTCGCCCGCGAACTCATGTCCTAGCGTCTGAGGAACGTGTATCCGACTCTGTGCCCATTTGTCCCACTCGTAGATATGAACATCAGTGCCACAGATCGACGTCGCCTTCACCTTCACCAGAACCTGATCGGGATCGATCGTGGGCACATCGACCTCGATCAGTTCGGCGCCCGGCGCGGCCTTCGTCTTGACCACCGCCCTCATCTTTTCCGGCATATCTTCTCGCTCCTTTCCGAGTGCGACCTCCTCATGTTACACCACCATCACGCGCCCCTCGCCAGGGGCTGACGGTCAAATATAGTCTCCCCCTGCGGAGAGGGCACGGTCACCCTCGTCGCCGATGACCGCATCCGCCTTCGTTGAGTTCTCTAGGGATACTGATTGCCTGTGTGGATCTCAGTCAGATGTATGGCGGAGCCGACCGAGCAGCTGCTTAGTGTGTGTATGCCGCCGGCATCTCCTCGACCGTGTCTCGCTTCGGCGTCGCCGTCAGCGCCAATCTGAGCACATCATCGACTTCATCGACTAGTACTGTCCTGATGCCGCGCTTTGCCTGAGACGGCAGCTCCTTCAGATCCTTTTCGTTCCCGCGTGGTAGGATGACCTGCGCCAGGCCGGCACTCTGCGCTGCCACCATCTTCTCCGCGAGCCCCCCGATCGGCAGAACCTGACCGCGCAACGTGATCTCCCCTGTCAGACCGACGTCAGGCCTGACGGGGATGCCGGTCAGCGCCGAAACGAGGGCGGTGGCTATCGTTATGCCCGCCGACGGGCCGTCCTTGGGTATTGCGCCCTCCGGGATGTGGACATGGATGTCCAGACGCCGGTAGAACTGTGGATGGATGCCGTACTGGGCCGCTCTCGATCGAGCGTAGCTGAGGGCAGCCTGGGCCGATTCCTGCATTACTTCGCCCAGCTTGCCTGTCAGCACCAGGCGCCCACGGCCGGGCATGACGGCGACCTCAACAGCTATGATGTCCCCACCTACCTCGGTCCATACGAGGCCGGTTGCCACACCGGGCTTCTCCCTGAAATCGATCCTCCGCCGCTGGAATCTGGGCGGACCGAGAAATCTCCCCACACTGCCCTTGGTGAGGCGGAAACTCTTCTGACCTTTTCCGGAGGCGATCTGCCGGGCGATCTTCCGAGAGATCGTGGCGATCTCGCGTTCCAGATTCCTCACGCCGGCCTCTCTCGTGTACTCCTGGATGATCGTGCGAAGCGCCGCCTCAGAGAAGTACGTCACCTTCCCCTTCAGGCCGTGAGCTTCCAGCTGCTTCGGGACGAGATATCGCTTTGCGATCTCGAGCTTCTCGTGCTCCAGGTACCCGGGAAACCGAATCACCTCCATGCGATCCTGGAGGGCTGGCGGGACGGAGTGGAGCACGTTTGCAGTACAGATAAAGAGGACTTCTGAGAGATCGAAATCGACATCCAGGTAGTGGTCGCCAAACGCGAAGTTCTGCTCAGGATCGAGAACCTCGAGAAGGGCCGCGGAGGGATCGCCCCGCCAGTCTGCGCCCAGCTTGTCGACCTCGTCGAGCAAGAACACAGGGTTTTTCGTCCCCGCACGTTTCATCGACTGAATGATGCGCCCCGGGAGCGCACCGATATAGGTCCGCCGATGACCCCTGATCTCGGCCTCGTCGCGGACCCCGCCCAGGGATATGCGCACGAACTTGCGTCCTATCGCTCGTGCGATCGACTTGCCGAGCGAGGTCTTCCCGGTCCCGGCCGGTCCAACGAAGCAGAGTATCTGGCCCTTCATCTTTTTCACCATCTTGAGCACCGCCAGGTACTCGAGGATCCGCTCCTTCGGTTTGTCGAGTCCGTAATGATCTGCCTCCAGGACCTTCTCGGCGTGACCGAGTTTCAGGTTATCCTTGGTCCGCGTCTCCCATGGAACCGAGATGAACCAATCGAGATAGTTGCGGGAGACCGTCGCCTCCGGCGAAAGCGGCGGCATCTTGGCAAGCTTCCTCAGTTCCTTCTCCGCTTTCTCCTGCACCTCCGGAGGCATGCCTGCTGCCGCGATCGCTTCCGCCAGTTCCTCGACCTCTTCGGAGTCACCCTCCGGGTACCCAAGCTCCTTGCGGATCGCCTTCAGTTGCTCGTGGAGGTAGAACTGTCGCTGGTTCTGGCGAACCTGTGTCTTGACCTCGCCCTCGATTTTCTTCTCCAGCCGAAGGATCTCGAGCTCGCTCGCGAGAAGCTTGCTCAGGGCGCGCAGCTGGCTCTCGATCGTCCTCGCCTCGAGCAGACGCTGCTTTTCTCTGACCTTGAGGATCATGTGAGCCGAAATGACGTCGACCAGCCTGTCCACATCTTCGACGTGGCTGATCGAGAGAAGTATCTCACTGGGTATCTTTCGGTTGAGCTTGACGTACTCCTCAAACTGAGCCTTCACCGACCGGTGCAGAGCCTCGATCTCCACGCCGGATACGACCTCTCTCGTCAGGGGGGTCAGCTTCACCCGCTGCGCTCCTTCCTCTGACGGGAGAAATCGCTTGATCTCGGCCCGCGCCAGCCCCTCGACGAGCACCTTGATCGTATTGTCTGGTAGACGAAGCAGCTGAATCAGGCGGGCAATCGTTCCCACACTGTGGAGATCCTCGGGACCTATGTCCGATACTTCCGGATCGAGCTGGGAAACGAGGAAGATGATCTTGTTCTCCATCATGGCTTCTTCAATCGCCATGACGGAGGCAGGTCGTCCGACGAGAAGCGGAATTATCATGTAGGGGAAAATGACGATGTCGCGGAGCGGCAGGAGGGGCAGCGCCTCATTGATCTCGATGATCTCCCCTTCACGAGCGATGGATCGCATAGTTGACTCCTCTTCCCGGGGCATTGGGACACTCACGCCTTCTTGCGCTGCTTGGCCATTACGTATGTCGGCTCTTTCCCTTCAGCAATTACCTGCTCATGGATGACACAGCGTGTCACATCATTGCGCGAAGGCAGCCGATACATGATTTCCAGCATCGCATTCTCCAGAACTGCACGCAGTCCCCGTGCGCCCGTCCCCCTCTTTATGGCGATATCCGCCACACGTCCAAGCGCTCCCTGTGTGAAGACGAGTTCGACATTCTCCATTTCGAAGTACTTCTGGTACTGCTTGACAACTGCGTTCTTGGGTTTGGTCAGCACATCGATCAGCGCCTCGCGATCGAGCTCATCGAGAGTGGCGATGACCGGCATACGGCCCACGAACTCAGGAATGAGGCCGTACTCGAGCAGATCCTCCGGCTCGACATCGGATAGGATCTCCGCCGATCTCTCTCTCGAGGAGGATCCGACCTTCGCCCCGAAACCGAGGGCTTTCTCCCCCTTCCTTCTCTGTACGATGCGCTCCAGACCGTGGAACGTCCCCCCGCAGATGAACAGGATGTTCCGCGTGTCCATGCGAATGTACTGCTGCTCAGGGTGCTTGCGCCCCCCCTGTGGCGGCACGTTCGCTTCGGTCCCCTCGATGATCTTGAGAAGTGCCTGCTGGACACCCTCGCCGGATACATCCCGCGTGATCGAAGGATTGTCGGTCTTCCTCGCTATCTTGTCGATCTCATCGATGTACACAATTCCCATCTCAGCTCTACCGATGTCGTAGTTAGCGGATTGCAGGACCCGCACCAGGATATTCTCGACATCCTCGCCGACGTATCCGGCCTCCGTCAGCGCAGTGGCATCCGATATGGAGAACGGCACCTTCAATATCTTGGCCAGCGTCTGAGCCAATAGCGTCTTGCCGGTGCCGGTCGGGCCGATAAGGAGGATATTGCTCTTATCCAGCTCTACGTCCTTGGGACGGGATGCGATACGCTTGTAATGATTGTAGACCGCGACCGAGATGGCCTTCTTGGCACGTTCTTGGTCGATCACATGCTCGTCCAGCGTCTCCTTGATTTCGACCGGGGAGGGAAGATCAAACATCGAGATGCTCTCGTGGTCGAGCATCTCTTCGTCGAGTATCTCCCCACAGAGCTTCACGCACTCATCGCAGATGTAGGCCTGGGATCCGGATATGAGCCGGCGTACTTCCTGCTGCGTGCGATTACAGAAAGAACAACGAGGTTCCTGTGTACTTGCAGCTTCCCGCTTCATGGCTTCCGCTCTTCCCTCGATCGAATCACTTCATCTACGATGCCGTACTCTTTGGCCTCCTCGGACGACATCCAGAAGTTCCGATCGCTGTCAGCCGCAATCTTATCCTCCGGCTGCCCGGTGTGCTCGGCCAATATCTTATTGATCTCTAAACGGAGCGCAATGGTCTCCTTGGCATAAATCTCGATGTCGGCTGCCTGACCGGTGATGCCACCCATCGGCTGATGGAGCAACATCCGTGAGTGTGGTAACGCCGACCGCTTCCCCTTGGCGCCGGCAGCGAGGAGGACCGCCCCCATGCTCGCCGCCATCCCCATACAGATCGTGGCTACATCCGGCTTGATATACTGAATCGTATCGTAGATGGCCAGACCCGCTGATACCCCTCCGCCGGGCGTGTCGATATACAGCCAGATATCTTTCTCCGGATCCTCTGCCTCACAGAAGAGGAGCTGAGCGATGACGAGCGTCGACGCCTGCTCATCAATGGGACCACCAATAAAGATGATACGATCCTTGAGGAGGCGGGAGTAGATGTCATAGGCGCGTTCACCTCGGCCGCTCTGCTCCACTACGATCGGGACGAGATTCATTGCTCACTCCTTCTCACAGGGACAGTCTCGATCTCGGCCTGTTCGATGATGAAGTCGAGTACCTTCTCTCTCGTCAGGTAATCACGTACGCCGTCGAGCTCCCTCCGGGACTCGAGTATCTGCCTGAATGCTGTAGGTGTAGCACTGGTGCGTGCCGCCTCAGCGGCGATGTAGCGATCCAGCTCCTCGTCTGTTGCGCTGATCTCCTCACGGTCGGCGACTCTCTCGAGAAGCAACATCCGCCTCACAACTATCTCCGCCACCGGCCGGTAGTGAGTCGTGAACTCAGCCTCATCCAGACTATCGACACCTCTCCCGTTCCGCTCTGCCTCGGCGCGAGCACCTCGGACGATCCTCTCCAGGCTCCGTTCGACCATGGCCTTAGGTGGTGCGAACTGGTTGGCATCGAGCAGCTTTTCGACTATCTGGCTCACAAGTTCCTGTCGCTGTCGGTGAACCTCCTCAGCCTCGAGGCCGGCGCGGACCTTCTCGCGCAGCTCGGCGAGATCCTTGAACTGGCCCACGCTTCTGGCGAATTCATCATCCAGAGGCGGAAGATGTTTCTCCTTCACCTCAAGAACGCTCACGACGAAACGGACCGTCTTCCCGGCAAGGGTCGAATCTGGATGATCCTCGGGAAACCTGACCGGTAGCTGCTTCACTTCCCCGCGGACCGATCCGATGAGGCCCTCCTCGAACTCCCCGCGCTGAGGGCTATTCGTCAACTCGATAGGATAATTCGATATCTTTCCGTCGCTCAGGCGCTTCCCTCCAAGATCGAATGTCTCGTAATCGATCAGAAGGAGATCTCCCTCCTTCGCCGGCCGGTGCACGTTCTCATACGTCGCATGCATGTGACGTATGAGCTCCATTCTCGCATCGACCTCGACCGGGCCGACCGTCGCGACCTGCCTCTTCAATCTGAGTCCGCGGTACCCTGAGACTTCGATCTCGGGAACGACCTCGAAGCGCGCTGCAAACTTCAGTGTGCCACCCGAGGAGAATTCCACGTCGTCGATCGACGGTCTTGTAATCGGTTCGAGGCTAGTCTCCTGGAGTGCGCTCCAGTAGGCCCTGGGGACGACAGTTTCGATCGCCTCCCCCTCGATCGCCGTGCCGTATCGGGCACGGAGGATAGTCTCCGGCACCTTGCCCTTTCGGAAGCCAGGAACGACTACGCGCTTGCGCAGGTCTCCGTACAGGCGATCTATCTCGGTCTCGACCTCTTTTGCCGGGATTTCTATCTGGAGCACACGCTCCGAGGCAGAGGACTCCACAATCTGGATCGTCATCCCCTCTATCCTCTGCACATCTTCGCCCTGTTCCGCGGTCGCCCTGCCATTCGCTACACTGTCGCCGCGACGGTCATCGTCGTCCTCCTCACTCTCAGCGGCACGCACGGGTCGAAGGGCGGATCTCGGCTCGTCCTCCTGTCCGCCGGACTCACGCAACTCGTCGACGGGGTGCTGTTCCAAAGTCTCATCAGTACCCCCGCTCTTACTCGGTACGCCCTGCTGTAAACCCTCGCGCTCCATCTCCACGACAACGTACTCCCGATACCAGCACGATCGGGGCATCAGCCCCTTCGTGCACAGTGAATTCAGATGTTCGACACGGCGACGCGGAGTTGCGCAGATCGCCCGCGCAAATCCGCGTTACAGGACACGCATGGATCCACGCTCTGGTGCGAGAGGGGGGATTTGAACCCCCACCCTTATGTAGGACTGGATCCTAAATCCAGCGCGTCTGCCAATTCCGCCACTCTCGCCGTCGCCAATAATATACCCGGCGCCCAAATCGATGTCAAGCCAAAAGGGCAACGGGAGAACTGGCTTGCGACGGTGGACTTACCGGTCCCTACACTACTCCTCAACGTCTCCGCTGCCGCGATCCATGCGCTTCTGAAACAGGCGCTCCCACTCCTCGACTTCACGCGGCGAGAGTGGGCGCTCCCTGCGTCGCTCGATATCGTCTCTTTTTCTCTTTCGGCCCTTCCGGAGTACCCGAGCCCGCACGCGATTCGCGAACTCGCGGGATCCCCGAACCTCCGCCCCGCGCCGCCTCGTCCGCTGCGAGACCTCACGGTCAGAGCTCACCACGACAACGGACTCCGCGCTATGCTCATTCACGAGTCTCTCTGTAATCTCTCCGACAACGCTATCAGCCTTCTCCCCGGCCCCCGAGAAGACCACCGTGATCCCGGAGTGACGCTCCATCCTCTCCTGAGGAAGGGCCTCTCTGGCACCGTCGAAGACGACGGTGGAAGACGACGGTGATGTCAGATCCGCTCCGTGTCCGGTACGCAGAGAGTAGCCGCACGAGCTCGTCCCTCGCCTGCTGGAGGTTCCGCTCCGCTATCTCGGCGAACGCCGGATCCGAGAAGATCAGATTATACCCGTCGATGACGACGTGCGTGGACATCAAGACACCTATCCTTCCCTGGTTCCCCCGCGCCATCGACCTTTACGGCACACATCCCCGCCTCCCATTGATTCTTCGTGCGGCGTCGGGCTCCGTGCGGCGGTCTGCATCCATTCCCGTGCGGCGTCGGTCTCGATGCTAGGGTCTCCATCCGTTACCCGTGCGGCGCCGGCCTCCGCGCAGCAGTCCCCAGTGCAATGCCCGTGCGGCGCCGGCTTTCGTGCGGCAGTCGACCTGGATCTTAGAGACGGCAGTTCACAACCCGAAGTCCGTACCGCCATAGCGGCGGACGGGTGGATGCTTCTGGAATAACTTCACTAGCGCCAGCCCCGCGACAAACCCGCCGATATGAGCAAACCAGGCGACGCCACCGCCGCGACCAGCCCCGGGAAGCGACGCCACGCCGCTGAAGAGCTGCACGATGAACCAGAGGCCGAGGACGATGATGGCCGGGAGGTAGGTCGCACGAAAGAAAAAACCGAACAGGATCAGCACGAGGACGCGAGCTCTGGGGTACAGAACGAGGTAGGCGCCCAACACACCGGCGATCGCTCCACTCGCCCCGATCGCCGGCACCTGCGAGCCGGGAGATGCCAGAACGTGCGAGAGCCCGGCCACGAGGCCACAGATAAGGTAGAAGATGATGAATCTCACCTTGCCCATCAGATCTTCGACGTTATCTCCAAATATCCAGAGGTAGAGCATGTTGCCGATGATGTGGCTGTAGCTTCCGTGGAGGAACATCGATGTGAATAACGTGAGGTAGATCGGCCTGACCGTGGGTGGGGGGAGATCGACGCGGTGAACCACCTCGTAGGGAATAGTCCCGAACCTCATCAGCATCCCCTCTACTCCGGGGCCGAGTGCGATCTCGTACAGGAAGATGACGACGTTGACGACGAGGAGGCCGATCGTGATGACCGGCAGGCGCCGCGAGGGGACATTATCTCGGATGGGAATCATCGGTCACACCCCACCTCTGGGCTTGCCCACACTCTTCCCTTTGTATGCCCATCTCCCGATCACACAAACGATGGTCGCCCAACGGCCCCGGTGCGCGGCCGGGGCCGGACTCGCAGGGCCGAAGAGGCGACAAGCGATGGAGGTGAATCGGTTCGTACGGACGGCTCAGTTCCATGCAGGCACGGGGGTCCCGACCGTTACGGCACGAGCGTAAAGAAGACAGCGTTCTGAGCCGCCGATCCGAAGAACCCGATGGCGCCGGTCAAGTTCTCTTCACTCTGGTAGTAATCGTAGGTGATCGGATCGATATATCCTCCCGCGATTCCTATGACCGAAGCCACCATCAGCCCGCCCTGCGCCGGAATCACCGAGTCCGGTACCGTGACGGACGTTGCATCTCCGCCAAGGGGAGGCGAGGTGACCCAGGGAAGCCCTTCCGGCTGCGGCTCGAAGCTGGCGTCGAGCGACACGATGATGAGATCGGCTCCATCGATGGGTTCCCATTCTATCTCCAGCGTATCAGTGGTGCGGTGGGCGCCCAGAACTGGAGGGTAGGTGATATCGAAGGAATCGGGTATAGTTATGCTCCCGGTCACCTGCTCGTTCTCGGAGGTCGTTATGGAGAGCTGGTATGATCCCGCGAACGCGACCCCGAAGGTAGCACCTAGCGGGGCGACGTAGAGGCCACCGCCCTGGTCGTCGAGAACAAGCGTGTCTCCGGCGGCGATCATCCGCACGGTAGCCCCTTCTTCCGGATCGAGCAGCCGCTGGAGCATCGCGATCGCTTGAGCAAACGGCACATTCGCCATCTTGGCCAACTGCGCCACGACGAACAGGCCGGTCGCGCCTTCCCCGGTCGGCTCATCATCAGTGGGGCAGCCGACAAGGAACATGATCATGAGGCAGCTGAGGGCCGAGATGAGTGCCACCGAAGCCATTCTGTGGGCAGCGTGGTTCATAGGAGAGACCTCCTGTTACGTCGTTCCGTTCTCGCCGCTCTGTCACCCGGCTGGCGGGTCCCCGATCGCGATCAACACACCTTTGTGATCTTCGCCAGCGGCAAGGTCGATGAGCCGAGGGGCGCCGTACACCCCGTGCGGTTCGCTCTCGTCGAATATCCCGTCTGCATTGATGTCGACGTAGGCACGCACAATATACGTGCCCACCGACAGATCATCCAGCACAAATCGCTCGCCCGTCCTTAGACCACCGACCCTCGCTGCAGGTTCGCCCTGCCAGACCGTATCCTGAAACGCCTCAACGGTGATCCGCTCCATTCTCTCACCAACATAGATCACGTTCCCCACGATCGCGCTCGGATCGTGGGCGAGGAGTTCGACCTCCCTCGGCTCTCCCGCTTCGGGCGGCACCCGGAACGGGAGAAGCATCTCGAGCGTCCCGTAGGCTCCGTGGGCATCGCCCCCCTCGATATCAATCTGCCGATCCCCGTCACTGTCCCAGACCGCGATCAGGTAGTAGGTGCCGCACACCACTCCATCGATCTGCCACGCGCTGGTCTCGGGAGCGATGGGCGCCATGTATGCCGGGCGCGCCCCCACGATCTCCGGTCCGGCGTACGCCACCACCCACCCTTCGCCACGCGGCACATCCGCCTCCGCACCTCCGCCGCCGACCCCCCCCTCCA
>LJUI01000135.1 GCA_001303705.1 candidate division TA06 bacterium SM23_40 | reverse complement strand
TCGATGATGGGAGAGGCGATGACCTCGATCCCTTCAATCGTATATGCCGGCTCTTCATGCCCCGGTTCCTCACCCACCGACTCATCCGCATACGCAGGACCCTCGTCCACACGCTCCTCACCTATCGACTCATCCGCATACGCAGGACCCTTGTCCACACGTTCCTCACCTGCCGACTCATCCGCATATGCAGGACCCTCGTACGCACGTTCCTCACCTGCCGACGTATCCGCATAGGCAGGACCATCGTACGCACGTTCCGCACCTGCCGACTCATTCTGCGTCGCATACTCCCCGGCCGCCGCATACTGGACGAGCGGCGTCGAGATGGCCCAGGAGCCTGAAATGATGAGCGCGATGCCGCCGAACCAGGCAGCCCTCACAGGGTATTTCATGCTACATCTGCTCCTTCAGGTTGGCGTGCGGGCATCCGGATCGGACTCCTCAGTCCACCGGGGCACCTGCCCGCCGTGGCCGCCGGGGAAAAGCCGGCTCACGTGCCGCAGCCAGCCTTCGCGAGTTCGCTGCATTCCCCCACACTCAGCCTCTGAGATGGGCTCGCATCAATGTCTCACATAACACAGCATCGACGTCGTGTCAACGAGCATCTTGTCTGCCCCCAGGCCCGGGCTACCGCCCCTTGTGCAGCGCATCGTCGCAGGGGGCGGCTAACGATTGAGAGCCGGGGCGAACATACCGTTCGCCCCGGCTCCTTTTCCATCGGCTCAACGACGCTGCAGGCGGCATCGATGGGATTCCCCCCGGGTCCCTGGAGAGCGTCCCCCTACGGCTCTACGCTGAATGGGAAGACATCCGTGTCCCACAGCGTGTTGGGCGGCACCCCGATATAGGTGGTGTACAGATAGAGCCCGAGCGGAGCCGCCATGGGGACCGTGTGCGTTATGTACACCTGCTTCGTCTCCCCCGGACCGAGACCCGCCTGTTTCAGGAAGACCGGGAAGGGATTACCGTTCGGGAGCGTCGCCTCTGTCTTCGCGTAGAACGACAGGGGCTGCGTCGGACTTGGGTTGATCGCAGTGTAGGTCACCCCCAGTGAGCCCCCCCTCGCGACGGTCGTCGTATCCGGAGTGAGGTAGATCGCGGCCGGCCCTCCCTGATGAAAGTAGTACGCGCCGATGTCATTCCTCGTCCCATCCGGATCGTTATAGTGTGTAGCCGGATTGCCCGCATCGATGCAGGGAGAAGGCCAGAGGAGCCTCCAGTCTCGCTTGGCCGTGTTGAGGAAATTCGGATCGGCGCTGATGTCGTTGGGGCCGGGCGTCACGTTGCTGTAGTTAGTGACGTTGTTCCAGACGTCGTTGTAGTCGATCGTCGGCGCGTATCCCGTACCGTAGTGATGTAGGCCAGCATTGTTGTCGTAGACGATGTTGTTCTCGATAATCGGCGCCGCATCCCATCCGAACGTGATACCGCTATGCGCATTATCGGTTATCACATTGTTGACGATCGTCTCCGCACTTCCCGTCTGCCCGCAGTGAAGGCCCACGTAGTGGCCGATGAAGACATTGCGGCGGATGATCGTAGTCGACTCAGACCACCCGTACCCCCAGCTGGTCCCCAGGCCGTCGTTGGTGACGCGGAAACCCTCGAACACGCTGCTGTCCGCTCCGGTTATGATATGACCGTGTGCGGTGATCTCCGTGTAGGCAGGTCCGTATTCGCTCGTCACGTACACCCCGTAGGCAAGAGTTATCGTCTCCTCATACAGCCCTGGCCCGACCAGGACCGTATCCCCGAACGAGGCCGCGTTGATCCCGGCCTGAATCGTCGAGTAGTCTTCCGGAACGCGGATGATGGTTCCGGATGCGGCCTGCGCAAGGATCAGAGCCGCACACGCTATCGCCACTGCCCACTTCATGTTCCGCCTCCCTTCCGCTGTCGCTCCTCCGCGTGGGAGGAGCATACCCTCCCCTCCAGGAGGTCCGTGTACTGGTCAACTCCCCCGAGCTCGCACGCCCCGCCCCCGACAAGGCGATGCCGGGAAGCTGCATCGCGTACTATCAAATGCGACGTCTGTAACGCGCCCTCGCGCTCGATCAGTCGGAACCAGAAGCGCCATCCACTCTCATCCCGCTCTCCACGCTGAACGCGAATCTGGCCTGGTCGATGAGGCTGTCGGGCGGCACACCGACTTCGACGATGTACACATACTCACCGATCGGCGCGTTTGCCGGGACCCCGTGCACCCGGTGTCCGCTCACCTGCTGCCCGGGCCCGAGGGTGACCGGAACCGGCCCGAGGAGGGGAAGGACCGTCCCCCCGGGGAGCCTCACGCGGGATCGTGCCCAGACCGACTGAGGCACACCGGAGTTGTTCACCAGAGACCAGTCGTACTCGAGAATCCCGCCCTGGGGGATGAGCGTCGTATCCGGGTCCACCCCGACGTGGATTGTGCTCCAGAGGAAGTCGACATATCGAGCCATGAGCTGAGACTTGGTGGACTCCTCGTCGATAAGGGCGCCGAAGGGCACGGTGAGGTGGATCGCCCGATACTCATACCCCAGAGGACTGTGCTGCACGCCGCGGCCGATGCCGTCCTGAGACAAGAACAACAGAGCGCCGCCGGCATTGCCTATTTCGTCGGGAAATATGTCGGGCTCCTGACCATAGAGCATGTGAAAGACCATACCCTCTGCCAGGCTCCCGGCCTGACCGTCGAGGCGGGCGACGTTGTAGTAGTTGTTGCCATCGCCGAGATATGCGCAGCCGAAGTACCCGTACAGCGAACACGCGTGATGGTGCATGCCGAAGTCATTCCCCTCGATGTACAGGCCGCAGCCATCGTCGAGGAACGAGGTCAATCGCAATTGCTCCTCCGGAGCAATCGTAGCTCCGCCCCCGCCTCAGCACCACCATCCCATGAGGACGAAGATGACCCGGTACGGCGACAGATCTTCCGGGAGATCTCTACCCACCTCATAGACGAGCTCCAGCTCGTCGAGTGCACGCTTCACAGCATAATCTTGCTGCACCGACCCGCCGCCGTCCGGATCGACGATTGACTCGGTCTCCATCTTCCAGATGAAGACCGACTGTGCGCAGCAGACGGCAGGGGCTGTCAGCAAGCAGGTGAGCAGGATAAGGACCAATCTTAGCATCGCTCTCCTCACGTCTATTCCTTCGCGGGCAGATTCGATCCCGTCCCGGCATGTTGCGCTCCGTGCGGCCGCGCGATCCTCTCACTGTCCCCACCCAGCTCGGCCATCTGGTAAGCACGAGCCCAGATACCGTACCCGTCCCCGTCCTGAACATCGGACTGCCAGACGATGACCAGACATCCTGTATCGCACGCCGCCCGGGGGAATGACTGATAGAGATCGGTATACTCGTTCACCTGGAACTCGCTTCCCAACGGCTGCCCGTTGGCCAGATAGACCTGACCGAATACTCCCAGACCGCTCCCGTCCTGAAACGATGACATCCAGAGGACTGCGAACTGCCCATCAGGGGTCACGGCCACGCTCGGGCCCATCTGATCCTTGTAGGTGTAGGTATTCACTTGGAATTCTTCGCCCAGGGGCACCAACTCGGACGAGAACCGCCTCGCATAGACGCCGAACCGATGGCCATCCTGATCCTCCGACGACCAGACGACGATGAGGTTGCCCTGGCTATCGACGCCCGCAGCGGGGAGGATCTGATCATTGATGAGGTGCTCGTTGACTGCGATCTCAGGGCCGAGCGGAATGCCCGCGGCTCCGAAGCGCCTGGCCAGGATACCGAACCCATTGCCGTCGCCGTTCTCCGATTCCCAGACAACAACCCATGTCCCCGCAGGCCCGATGGCCAGATCGGGATTGCCCTGCCACCCCTCGGTCTCCACATTGACACCGAACTCCTCGCCCGTCGGGTTGCCCTCCTCATCGAATTCCTGCCCGTACACCCCATAGCTCGATCCATCCTGTGCGGAAGACTGCCAGACTACGAGGAACGAGCCATCACTCTGTGTCGCAACCGCCGGTCGCTCCTGGTTGCCGGCAGTCCAGATGTTGATCTGAAACGGCGGCCCGAGAGGGGTGCCCTCATCATCGAAGCGACGCCCGAATATCCCGTATCCAGAACCATCCTGCCCCCACGATTGCCAGACGACGACAAACCTGCCTGTCGGGTCGGAATCAATGCGGGGAAACATCTGGCATCCGATCGTGTCGACATTGACACGGAATTCCTCTCCGTCCGGCTCTCCCTCCGGGGCAAAGAGCCTTCCGTACACGCCGTAGCAGTCGCCATCCTGTTCACCAGATTGCCAGACCGCGACCCACCCCTCGGCCGGATGCGAGGCGACCGCCGGCCGCTCCTGATCCCCCGCGACCCAGGTGTTGAGCTGGAACTCTCCCTCTATCCGTGCGTCTGCAGCGCCAACGCACGCGAGGAGGGCGACCAGGTGCAGGACACCGAGGGCAGACCTAACGAGACTGAATGATCGTACCGGGCGGATCACGAAATCCTCCAGAACCTGCTCAGTCCGCGCACTCTCCATACCACAGGACGAGCGCCGGCCCGCGCCACTCACGTGTCATCTCCGGAAAAGGAACACCTCGCAGATTACGTTCCATGCAGACGTATCATCCGCGAGGTGGGTGTCTCGAATCCTGCGAGTCGGCGGCCGGGCTACTCCCACTCCATAATATGGAAGACGTTTCCTTGCACCGTGCCAGTGCCGTGGCTCTGGTACGGTGGTTCAGGCGTCACCTTGGCCCCACAGATACCCTCGATGCCGGACGGCGCGGTCCACGGAATCGTGAGGCAGTGTGAGGTATAGTAGGTTCCCGGGATGTAGTTGTCGCAGTTGACCTCGGCCGTCTGCAGGCCGCCGTAGTACGGCGGATTATTGCGCGCGATCCCCAGGGTGACATCGAAATCGAACGGCATTCCCGGTATGATGGTATTGACGTAGGTCCAGATCACCGTCACCAGGACCGGGTCGCCGGGATAGTAGTACTGGTAGTCTGTGAAGACCTGGTCGATCTCCACGTACGCCTCCCCGAACTCCCTCCGCGCATCCTCTTTCTCTATGTTCGACGCCTGCACCTGCCAGGCAAGCATGCCCGCCGTCAGAGCGATCAGTGCAAGAACCCCTATGAGCCGTCTCTTCTCATTCATGATCTTCTTCATTGTGCGCCCCCTCGAACGATGCTGATACCCCACCTCGAGACCCAAAGGCTCGTATCAGGCAATCGAGCCGCTTCTCCTCGCCCAGGGATTGTACCCCACCGATGCCCGTCCTGTCAATAGAATTCTCTAGATTATTGCCGACAACAGGGCCCGGCCGGCGGCCTGGAGCGGGCAAGATAGGAACGCACTACTCGTGAGACGAGTCCCGCCATCCCCCGCGGAGATCGGAGATTCTCCCTGAGCCGGCCAAGGACGAACGTCGGGCTGCGCGCCAGCACGCGCACATTGTGTACCTCGGCGTATTGTCTCGCCATCTCCACCCAGCGGTCGATCTCCCCGTCCGTGACCGGTTGATCCCGGCCCGGAGCCGCAACCGTCCGGGCGCCGGGATCGCGGGAAGCCTGATCCTCCGACAGCGGCGTCCCCGGGTACGGGCGAAAGCGAGCAATACTCAGAGTCGCTCCAGCACCCTCACCTACCCGGCGCACCAGATCGAACGTGGCCGCCAGACTGGTGCTGCTCTCCCCGGGCATCCCGATAATGAAGTCCGCATGGATGCCGATACCAGCCCGCTTCATCGCTCCCAGGGTGACCGCCATATCGGAAAGAGAGACCCCGCGGCCCACCGAGTCCAGGATCTGTTGAGACCCTGATTCGAATCCGATGCAGATACGCCGACATCCCGATCGACGCATGAGTCGTAGCAGGTCAGGGGAAAACTTCATCGCCAGATCGGCCCGCGAACAGCAGGACCACGATATCCTCAGTCCTCGGTCGAGGATGCCCTCACAGATCCGGGTCACGCGTCGGGGATGGTAGGTGAAGTTGTCGTCAATGAAGCGAAAGTCACGGACCCCGTACCGCCCGAAGACGTGACCGAGCTCCTCAACTACGTGCTCGGGGCTGCGGAATCGGACCTCCCCACCCCAGATAATCGCAGATGAGCAATACGCGCAGCTGAATGGACATCCCCGAGACGTCCAGATATATCCCAGCGCCTCCCGGGGATAGAGATCGACATCGATCAGCAAGTCTCGATAGTCGACGGGAATCTGATCGAGGTCGTCGATACGGGATCTTCGCCCCGTCCCTACCACCCTCCCCTCATCACGGTACGCGATCCCCGGGACATCCCCGAGCGGCCGTCCCTGTTCCCGCGCCCGGATCACCTCGAGGGTGGTGTATTCCCCCTCACCGCACACCGCCACATCGAATCCGGGGGAGGAGAGTACCTCCTCAGGCCGGGCCGTGGGATGGATGCCCCCCGCGATCACCCATACCCCCGGATCGATCTCCTTGACGAGCCTGGCTAGCTCGATTGCAGGTGCTAGCCCGCCCGTGGCGAACGATATCCCCACAGCCCCGGGACGATGCTCCCTCATCACTTCCCGCACGGAGCTCCATATCTCCTGTGCACCCAACCCCCTGCTCGCATGCCCTCGCCGTCCGGACCTCGCTCTCACTGAACCCTCGAAATCGGCGTTGTACACCAGAGCCCGGTACCCGTGGGCATTGAGCACGGCCGCGATCGAGAGAAGGCCGGACGGAATCCCGGCACCTGAACGCATATCACGCGCGAGCAAGAAGACAGGGGGGTTGATGAGCAATACGCTCACCGGATTGATCGCAGGAGAAGACACACCATCCAACGGAGAACACCTCCGGAGGCAGGCCGACCTGATGGGCGCACAGAAAGGCCCACATATCCTATTACGACCACCTCCCCCCGTCAACCCAAAACTCCCGAGCACGTCCCCGGCCGTAACCTTCTGAACCTACCAACGTCCCCGGGAGGGATTGGGGTTGACGCGGTGGTCGTGCGGGAATAGAATCCGGGAGGTATGACTTCTACTCATCTTCACACCTTTTCCGTGCTTTCGAT
>LJUI01000134.1 GCA_001303705.1 candidate division TA06 bacterium SM23_40 | reverse complement strand
CAATTTCAACGCCCGGATCAGAGATGAGCGCGGAGTGAAGCACGAATGTGTGGGTGCGGTGGTTGTCGCAACCGATGACGAAAAACGGTTTGCAGGAGAGGAGTATGGGGTCGAGCATGGTGGGCGTGTCGTAGGTCTGTACGAACTGGAGGAGGCTCTCGCGGGCGCGGCGGCCCCGGGCGCACCTTCGCTCCCGTGGTCGGAGGGATCGGAGGGGGAGCGGCGTATCGTCTGCTTCGTCCTCGGGCTTGCGGGACAGGATTCGAGGCTTGCCCTTGAGTCTGCGCTGACGAGCGCCCATCGCCTGCACCGCGAACAGAATGCCGAAGTATACATCATCTCGCATGAGGTAGAGGTACACGGGAGAGGACTTGCCCGTCGATATGGTGAGCTGCGCGACGAGGGCGTGATCTTCTTCCGTTACACGGACGACGAGCCGCCGCGCCTGTCCATGGACAATGGCACGCCGGTGGTCGAGGTCATAGATGATTATCTGCGGCAGGCCGATCGGGAACCGCCCTTGATCAGGATCCCGGCCGACCTTCTTGTGCTCGAGGAGAGAGTCGACCCGGGGCCCGAGACCGAGAGCCTGGCATCATCGCTCCGCATCAACATGGGGCCCGGCGGATTCCTGCAGGAGGACAATGTCTATCTTCTGCCCGCGTCATCGCGCCGGGTCGGAGTCTTCAATGTCGGCACTTCGAGGGTTCCCGAGAGTGAGGATGAGGCTGTGGCCGAGGCGCGAGGTGTCGTGGCCTCGGTCGTAGAGCTGCTGGGCAGCGGCGGCCGGCCCGCACCGACCAACCGCACCGAGGTGACGAAAGGAAAATGCACGCTCTGCCTCACCTGCCAGCGCTACTGCCCGCATTGGGCGATCACGTACACGCGTGCGCCGGAGATCGCGCCGCTCGCCTGTCAGGCGTGCGGGATATGCGCTGCGGAGTGCCCGGCTGTAGCGATCCAGTTGAGGAACTTCACCGATGACCAGATCGATACGCTCCTATCTTGGGATCCGCGGTTCGATGCGGATTGGCCATCTCCTCGCATCGTGGCCTTTGCCTGCGAGCACTCCGGATATGAATCGTTCGACATGGCGGGAGCGATGAGGCTCGCTCTCCCTCCCGGACTCGAGATCATACGGCTTCCCTGCACGGGGAAGGTGGATACTCGTCTGATCCTTCGTGCATTCGAGGAGGGCGCCGATGGCGTTCTGGTCTTCGCCTGCCATGAGGACAACTGTAAGTTCCTTCACGGAAATCTGAGGGCGTCCAAGCGCGTCGCGGCCATGAAGGAGGTGCTTGATCAGATAGGCGTGCGTGGGGATCGACTCGAGATACACAATCTGGCGGCGAATATGGGCCCGAAGTTGGCCGAGATCGCGAATGAGATGGCGGCGAGGCTGTCGGAGATGGGGGTCTCGCCGTTGAAGGGTGAGCTGGTGGAGGTGGTGGAGGCGCCCTCGGCGTAGGGAGCCCGTCGGATGGCGACTACCATCTAAGTAGGTTCAGGTAGGGGAGTCGCCGTACGGTAGAAATGGGGGAAACAGAACAAGGCCAACAGAGCAGTTGAAAAAGGAACATGAAGCGACAAAGCTAATGCTAAGGGTGTTAGGGAAGGTCTGCGAGACGTTCGAGTCCCAACAAGAGGCCAATCCGGAGCATCTTGAGCAAATGGTCGAGTTTATTGAGATCTTCGCGGATAGATGTCACCACGGGAAGGAGGAGGACCTCCTTTTCCGCGCGTTGGAGGAGGGCGGGATGCCCAGGTGAGGTGGCCGATCGGTGTAATGCTTATCGAGCACAACATAGGACGCGATTACGTCAAGGGGATGAGCGAGGCGATTGGCGCATACGAGGCTGGGGATCGTGGAGCTTCAGTCAGAATCGTTGAGAATGCAAAAAATCACATTGCACTACTGACTGAACAGATTGACGAGGAGGATAACATCCTTAACCCGATAGCAGACGGTCGTCTTTCAGTAGAGAGACATGAAGAACTACTGAAGCAATTCGAGAGGGTAGAGGATGAAAAGATCGGGATTGGTAAGCATGAGGAATTCCGCAAGCTTGTCAGTGACTTAGAGGGTATCCATCTGAGATGATCTACGGTCGGCAACGAAACACTGATGGTGCTGTAGCATCGTGTGATCTGGAGGCGTCTTCAGAAGCCTCGAGAGCGAAGATAGCCGGGAGTAGGAGATGATAGGAGATCCACACAGCAAGGAGCATGAGGGGGGCAACGGGTCTGGCGGGAACGGTGGCGATCCGACGGCGGGCGCCGGCGGTAACGGCGGCACGATCGGCGCGGTGATGGTTGTGGGTGGCGGCATCGGGGGGATGCAGGCCGCACTCGATCTCGCCGAGTCCGGATTCAAAGTCTATCTCGTGGAGAAGGAGCCCTGTATCGGCGGGAAGATGGCGCAGCTGGACAAGACCTTCCCCACGAACGACTGTGCCATGTGCACGATCTCACCCCGGCTATCGGGCACGGGAAGGCATCCGAACATTGAAGTCATTACTAACGCACAGTTGGAGCGGGTAGAGGGGGAGCCCGGGCGTCTTGCGGCAACGATCCGTCGCTACGCGCGGTTCATCGATCTGCGTCAGTGCACGGGCTGCGGTGAGTGCGAGAAGGTATGTCCGATCGAAGTGCCGGCGGAGTTCGAGCTCGGTCTGACCGGGCGCAAGGCCATCTTTCGCCGATATCCTCAGGCGGTGCCCAACGCATATTCCATAGATAAGCTCGGGTATGCCAGGTGCAAGATCAACTGCCCCGCCGAGACGAGCGTCCAGGGTTATGTCGCGCTCATCGCGGAAGGGCGATATGAGGAAGCCCTCCAGGTGATCTACCGGGCCAACCCTCTTCCCGGCGTCACCGCACGCATCTGCCACCATCCCTGCGAGGAAGAGTGCGGCCGCGGCGAATGTGACGAGCCGGTAGCCATACGGCAGCTCCGCCGTTTCCTCACCGATGCGGTGTACGCCTCGCCGGACTTCAAGCCCCCCGAGCCGCTTGAGAAGACCCAGGAGAAGTCCATCGCCATCATCGGCGCCGGCCCGGCCGGCCTCTCCTGCGCCAATTACCTGGCCCGCCTCGGATATCGCACAACGGTATTTGATGCGCTCCCGAAGCCCGGGGGGATGCTGAGAGTAGGCCTCCCCGACTATCGCTTGCCGAAGGACGTTCTCGACCTTGAAGTTGGCCTGATCGAGAGCCTCGGTGTAGAGATCAAATCGGGCAAGCGACTGGGTACGGACTTCACTCTCGGCGATCTCCGTGATCAGGGATATGGTGCCTTCTTCGTGGCCGTCGGCGCACATCTCAGCCGCCAGCTCCGCGTTGAAGGCGAAGATCTCGAGGATGCCCTTCCCGGTATTCCCTTCCTGCGCGATGTCAGCCTCGGGAAACCAGTCAAGGTTGGAAAGAAAGTGCTCGTGATAGGCGGCGGTAATGTCGCCATCGATGTTGCCAAGACCGCGCGACGCGTTGGCGGCGAGGATATCCACATCATCTGTCTCGAGTCGCGCGAGGAGATGCCCGCCCACGAGTGGGAGGTCGACGAGGCACTCGAAGAGGAGTTCACGATCCACCCATCCCTGGGCATCAAACGTCTGTTGGGCGAGGACGGGAAGGTGACAGGAATAGAGACGCTGGTCTGCAGCTCGGTCTTCGATGAGGAGGGCCGGTTCAATCCGACACTCGAACCGAACACCGAGGCGCAGATCTACGGCGACACGGTCATCGTCGCCATAGGCCAGGCATGCGATCTCTCGTTCGTAGAGCAGGAAGGGCTCGCCGTCACCAGGCGGGGACTCATCGAGGCCGATCCCGGTACCCAGAGGACTAATCTTCCCGATGTCTTCGCAGGAGGCGATGCAGTCCGGGGGCCGGCGTCAGCCATCGAGGCGATCGCCGATGGGCACCGCGCTGCGATCTCTATTGACCGCTTCCTCCAGGGAGAAGAGATCGAGGTTCCCAAGCGTGAGGTTCCGACAGCAGAGGCGAGGATCACAGAACAGACGCCGTCGATCCCGCGTGAGCAACCTGCCAGGCTCCCGGTGCCGGAACGGATCGACAACTTCCGCGAGATCGAGCAGGCATTCACCGAGGAGCAGGCGCGGCGCGAGGCAGCGCGTTGTCTTGCTTGTGCGGTCTGCTCGGACTGCCGCCTGTGTGAAATCGCCTGTGAGGCCAATGCGATCGTTCACGACATGGACGAGGAAAAGGTGGAGACGCTCGACGTAGGTGCGGTCATCCTCGCTCCCGGGTTCGAGCTGTTCGATGTCGATACCCTCGGGGAGTTCGGGCATAAGCGATACGCAAACGTCGTCTCCAGCCTCGAGTTCGAGCGCATTCTCAGCGCAAGCGGGCCCTATCAGGGGAAGATCATCCGGCCGTCAGATGGCGAGCTGCCGAAGCGGATCGCATGGATCCAGTGTGTCGGTTCACGGGAGGCGGATCACAATTACTGTTCGTCGGTCTGCTGCATGTATGCGACCAAACAGGCGATCATCGCCATGGAGCATGAGCCAGATGTTTCGTGCCAGATATTCTTCATCGACCTGCGTGCATTCGGCAAGGGATTCGATGCCTACTACGAGCGGGCGAAGGAGCTCGGTGTCGTCTATACGCGGTGTCGCCCATCCTCGATAAAAGAGGTGCCGGGGACGAAGGACCTGATGATTCGCTACCAGAACGAGCAGGGCGAGATCGTCACAGACATCTTCAATATGGTTGTGCTGTCCGGGGGGTTGGTGCCCGGCGACGATATCAAGGATCTGGCCGATCGTCTGTCGGTGCGTCTGAACGAGCACGGATTCTGCTGGACCGATCCCTTCGATCCATTGAGCACGACTCGCGATGGCATCTACGTCTGCGGTCCGTTCGTGGAGCCGAAGGACATCCCGGAGACGGTCGTCGAGGCATCCGGTGTCGCATCTCGTGTCGGGGGGCTTCTCGCCTCGGCGCGGAACACGTGCGTGGAGCCCAAGGTCTATCCGCCGGAGAAGGACGTGTCGAAGGAGGGTCTGCGGATCGGCGTCTTCATCTGCCACTGTGGTCGCAACATCGGTAGTGTGGTTGATGTCCCCGCGGTTGTCGAGGAGGCGGCCACCCTCCCGGACGTAGCTCATGCCGAGCACAATCTGTACAGTTGTTCGCAGGATGCTCTCGAACACATCAAGCAGACGATCGAAGAGCACCAGCTGAATCGCGTCATCGTCGCCTCGTGTACGCCGCGCACGCACGAGCCCCTGTTCCAGGATACGATCCGGGAGGCGGGGCTCAATCCATACTTCTTCGAGATGGCGAATATCCGCGACCAGTGTTCCTGGGTTCATCCTCACGAGCACGAGCGAGCGACGGGGAAGGCGCGCGATCTCGTCAGGATGGCGGTGGCGCGGGCCCACTATCTAGAGCCGCTGTATAAGCAGGATATCCCGTTGACTAAGACCGCGCTCGTCATCGGCGGCGGCCCAGCGGGGATGGTGAGCGCGCTCGATCTCGCCCGCCAGGGATTTCCCGTGCATCTCGTGGAGCGCGAGGATGAGCTGGGAGGGAATCTCCGGCATCTCCATTACTTGCTGGATGGCGGAGATCCCCAGGCATTCCTCGGGTCACTTCGCGGCCAGGTCGAGGCCGAAGAAAGGATCACAGTCCACCGGGGCTCGGAAGTGACGGGATTCACCGGGTTCGTCGGGAACTTCACGGTGACGATCGGGCCGAGGGGAGAGGGAGGCAATGGAGGTGAGCCGGCAGGGGGCCCGGAGGAGGTGAAGTGCGGTGTCATCATCGTCGCCACCGGAGGGCAGGAGCTGCGGGACGGCCATTTCCTCCATGATACTTCAGAGCGGGTTCTCACCCAACAGGAGCTCGAGATGCAGCTCGTAGACGGCAGTCTCGATCCATCAGGGCTGCGCGAAGTGGTGATGATCCAGTGTGTGGGCTCGCGTAATGAGGAACGCCCCTATTGCAGCCGCATCTGCTGCGGAGAGGCGATCAAGAACGCCCTCAAGCTGAAGGAGCTCAATCCGGAGATTGCTGTCTATGTTCTGTACCGCGAGATGAGGTCGTACGGGTTCCGGGAGAAGTTCTATCGGGAAGCGCGGGAGAAGGGGGTCATCTTTCTCCGATATGCGGACGATGACGAGCCCCAGGTGAGTGAGAATGGTAAGCTCGTCGTCAGGATGAAGGAGATGATGCTGGGGGCAGATGTGACGATCGAGCCGGACCTGGTTGTTCTCTCTTCGGCCATCGTGCCCGATACGCGGAATGAGGCGCTGGCGCAGCTGTTGAAAGTCTCTCTCAACCCGGACGGCTTCTTCCTCGAGGCGCATATGAAGCTCCGCCCGGTCGATTTCGCCTCCGAGGGGATGTTCCTCTGCGGGCTCGCTCACTATCCGAAATATCTATCTGAGGCTCTTGCCCAGGCGAGTGCCGCTGCCTCGCGGGCGTCGCGCATCCTCTCTCTCGATATGCTGTCGGTTGGGGGCGCGGTCGCGGTCGTCGATGAGGATCGATGTGCCGCCTGTCTCACCTGTCTGCGCGTGTGTCCGTATGATGTGCCGAGGATCGTTGACGGTGTGGCGGTGATCGAGATCGCCGCCTGCCAGGGGTGTGGGACGTGTTCGGGTGAGTGTCCGGCGAAGGCGATCGAGCTGAAGCATACGACAGATGTGCAGGTTTGTGCGAAGATCGATGGGTTGGTGAGTTGAGCTCCTCCGCCGCTGGTCGTCCGGTTGCCGTGGTGTGAGTTCCCTGTCAGCTGGCGGGAGCGCCGGTGTGCGCCGATAGGAGTTGCGGCCACCTCGAGGTGGGGTGCCGGTGTTCGTCGGATCTATGTAGGCCGGCGGCGTTCGTTGGCTAGTGCGTGATCGCTTGAAGGACGGGGGTCGAAGGGGCGGCGGATGGGGCTCCTTCGGAGTTCGCTAGCGGCATTTCGTGATGTGCAGGTCGCTTCGATGTCGATCTTTTGTGATATGCTCAGTTTGTTGGGTGGGGGCGGAGGACGCGGGGCGTCCGCTTCGCGTGGGCTCGGGGCGCTCGTTGGCTACTTCGTGATCGCCTGAACGACGGGGGGTCGAGGGGGCGGCGGATGGGGCTCCTTCGGAGTTCGCTAGCGGCATTTCGTGATGTGCAGGTCGCTTCGA
>LJUI01000024.1 GCA_001303705.1 candidate division TA06 bacterium SM23_40 | reverse complement strand
CATCCCTGCCGAGTCGACGATCGAACGACACGGATCTGTTACCGTACCTGCCGGCACACCGCCTTCGGTCTATCTTCTGAGAATGGGTCTGACCGACTGCAACCTCGAGGAAGTGTATGATGCCGCGGGCATCGGCTTCCGGGTCATCGATGGCAGATGAGGAGATAGCGGAGATAGCGGACATCGAGGACCCGGCGGAGATAACGAACATCGAGGACCCAGCGGGCATAGAAGAGAGGGCAGACAGGGAGGCCAGCAGGAACCGAATGCCCTCCAGATCACAAGCAAGGACATGAAGTAGGTGGCATGACAGATCCCAGACTGATAGATCGACTGATAGATCCCAACTGATGGATCTGATGGATGTTGGCGCTTGACAAACTGGCCGGGGCGTGGTAGGGTATGGCCGATATCGGATGTCTTTTTCCTATCGGAGTCCGCCCCAGCAGATCAGAATGGAATGAGATTATCACATTGTGTCGCGAGGCCCCCCCCTCTGAGGGGGCCTCATCTCTCCTGAATGGGCATGGGTCGCGGTCTGTCTTCGTTGGACCTTCTGGTCCGGCCGGATCTCGTAGCCCGTGAGGAAGAACGCGACCGACCGGGTAGGATCTATGTGGTATTGGGACGAAGAGATACTGGACACAGAAGAAGGAGAAATCCGGCGCCTCAGCGTCGCCAGGATGCTTGGCAGGATGCTGCCCCTCCTCAGGCCGCACCTCGGGGCGTTGGCATGCGGGATCCTGCTGTTGCTCGTGACCGTGGCGGCCGAGATCGGTGGTCCCCTCGTTCTGCGCTATCTGATCGACCACGACATCACGGGCGGGGATAGGGCCGGCATCGTGCGAAGTGCTGTCGCATACGCCCTGATCTTCATCGTGGGTATGGGGGCCGGGTACCTCCAGGTGATCGTCACGACGCGGATGGGCCTCCGGATCGTCACCCGGCTCAAGAACAGGATGTTCAAACACCTGTTCACGCTCTCCCTCGCCTACTTCGACAAGAACCCGCCGGGTAGGCTCATGGCCCGGGTCGAGTCTGATGCAGAGCGCCTCCAGATGCTCTTTTCCGAGGTTGCCATCGGGCTTTTTCGGAGCCTCGTGCTTCTCGTTGGAGTGCTCGTCGTCATGCTCATCGCTGATGCGCGCGTGACGGCATCGGTGTTGGCGATGGGCGTTCCGCTCTGCCTGGGGACCTTCTACTTCCTGACGTACCTGCGCGGTATCTATCGACGTATTCGGAAGCTCTACGCCCGGATCTCGACCTTCCTCACCGAGTATGTGCAGGGCATACCGATCCTCCAGGTATACGGGCACATCGAGCAGGCGAGACTGAAGCTCCGGCGTCGGAACCTCGACAAGTACCGCGTCCAGACAGGGGCGATGTTCTTCGAATACGGTCTGTGGAGCGTTCTCTGGACGCTCGAAGTGGCGGCAGTGATGGTGATCATCTGGGTCGGATCGCGGCAGGTGTTCGGGACTGGAATGACCGTGGGGACACTTGTCCTCTTTCTCGAGTACACGAGGCGGCTCTTCTTCCCGATCGTCATGTTCTCTGAGCAGGTGAGTTTCATCCAGCGAGCCCTGGCCTCTGCGGACCGTGTCTTCGCGGTTCTCGATACTCCCTCGAAGACCCCTGACTACCCCGGTGCCCGCGAGACGGTTCCCGATGATTGGCAGCAGCTCGCATTCGAGAACGTCAGTTTCTCATACGATGGCGGACAGAAGGCGCTCGATGGGCTCTCGTTCGTCGTGAATCGGGGGGAGCGTATCGCCCTGGCAGGGGAGTCCGGAGGCGGGAAGACTACGGTCACCAATCTTCTCCTTCGCTACTACGAGCCGACCGAGGGCAAGATCACGCTCGACGGGGTGGATATCAAAGGGTATCGGCAGAGAGCGTGGCGGGAGAAGATCGGTCTCGTTTTACAGGACATACATCTTTTCCCCGGGAGCGTGGGTGAGAACCTCCGAGCCCTCGCCGACGACATCTCACCTGAGGCGGTGGAGCAGGCCGTGAGGACCGTACAGGCCGAGAAGGTGATCGAGCGATTGTCCGAGGGATATGAGACTGAGCTAGCCGAGGGTGGTGCCAACCTCTCGATGGGCGAGCGGCAGCTCATCTCTTTCGGGCGTGCCGTGGTCCGCGACCCGGATATCCTCGTGCTCGACGAGGCGACCGCATCGGTCGATCCGGCGACCGAGCGTGAGATACAGGCGGCCCTCGCCCGCCTGTTCGAGGGGAGGACCTCTATCGTGGTGGCGCACAGACTCGCGACTATCGTCTCTGCCGATCGCATTCTCGTGCTTCACAGGGGCAAGCTCGTGGAGGAGGGGGACCACGAGGAATTGTACGAGCGGAACGGTATTTACCGGGCGCTCTTCGACCTCCAGTTCAAGTCCGGGGAGATAGCGTAGATGGTTCTGTCGAAGCGAATTGGCTGGATCTGGTCATACTGGAGGCCGCACCGGCGCGTGCTTGTCGCCCTGTTCATTTTCACCCTTGTGTCGAGCGCCGTGGCGATCGCGTTCCCTCTCGTCTTCCGGACGATCATCGACGAGGTGACGGCGGCTCTGGGATCGGATGATCCGGCTTCCTTCAATCTCGGCCGGATCATGATCATCCTCGCTGTGATCGGCGTGGGTCGATTCATCGCGGGATTCTACCCGGCATTCAGGGGCTGGACGAACTTGAAGCTCGAGGTCGCCATCAGAGAGGACATCTTCGGCGAGGTTCTCAAGAAGGACTATCGATTCTTGAACCATTTCCGCACCGGTGACATCATCACGCGGCTCACCGATGACATCGCGGATTATCCGAAGATCGCGTGGTTCTGTTGCTCAGGTATCTTCCGGGCCGTCGAGTCGGGGTCGAAGCTCATCTTCTGTATCGGGGCGATGTTCATCCTCGACTGGAGACTGGCGCTCCTCTCGACGGCTCCAATTCCGGCCATGCTGTACTTCTTCTACTTGTTGAGGACGCGGCTCTCGGATGCCTGGGACGAGCAGCAACGGTCTACCTCGGAGACCAATAGTCTGCTCGAGGCGGCGTTTTCGGGGATACGGATCGTCAAGGCGTTCTGTGCCGAGGCGGGGCAGGCGCGGCGGCTCGACCAACTCCTTCAGCATCGTATCGGTGTGCAGCTCAGGACGGCCAAGCTCATGGTTGCCGTTCACTCGTTCGATACCGTGGCGAGCCGGATGGGACAGGTCATCGTCCTGGCGGTCGGTGGGTACATGGTGCTCCGCGGAGAGCTCACCATCGGTGCTCTGTACGCCTTCTATGTCTACCTCGACATGTTGATATTCCCGATGATGGATGTGCCGAATCTCTTCGCCACATCGCGGGTGGCGTTCGTCTGCATGGATCGAGAAGATGAGCTGCGCGATTACCCGGTGCAAGTCATCCACCGCGAGGAAGGTCCAGAGCTGGAGAAGATCGAGGAGATCGCTTTCCAGAGGGTTACGTTCTCATATGATGACGGGCGTCCAGCTCTATCAGAAGTCGATCTTCGCATACCCTTCGGGAAGCGGATTGCGCTCGTGGGGCCGGTGGCGAGCGGGAAATCGACCTTGCTCAAGGTGACCGCGGGCCTCCTCGTCCCGCAGAAGGGGGAGGTGCTCGTCAACGGTCGTCCGCTCGCTAGCTGGGACTGGCGGACGTACAGAGAGCGGATCGGATACGTCCCCCAGGAATCGCTCCTCTTTTCGGAGTCGATCGGGGAGAATGTTTCTTTCGGACGTTCGGTTGCCGACGACTGGCTCAGAGAGTGTCTCTCGATCAGTCAGATGGACGACGATCTGGAAGAGCTTCCCGGGGGAATCGACACGGTGCTGGGGCAGAAGGGCACGCTCATTTCCGGCGGCCAGAAACAGCGGATTGCGATCGCGCGAGCGATAGCTCATCATCCCGAGGTGCTGCTTCTCGATGACTGCACTGCTTCGCTCGACGCACGAAACGAAGATCGCTTCTGGAATCGGCTGTTCAGTGTCCTCCCTGACACTACGTGCCTTCTCATATCACATCGTCTCTCAACGATCACGCGGGCAGACACGATCTTCGTTTTCGACGACGGTCGACTAGTTGACACGGGGACTCATGATGAGCTGGCCGGGAGGTGTGATACGTACCGGGACTTCCTCGTTACTGAGGAGCGGCGGAGCGACCTCGAATTCGCGGCCACCTAGTGCCGCGGCGCCGAAAAGAACTGTGGGAGACTCAGCAAGCTCACCGCTCTCGTCGTTCCTGCGTGATATCGCTAATCGAATAGAGACACCAGCCGTTCTCGGAGAAGAGAATCGTAACGTCCTGGCCAGCAAGTTCACGAGTGAGGCTGTCTAGTATCGTGGGCACTCGGTCCTTAGCCACGCGCAGACTGTGCTCGCTCGTGAGTAGGTAGGAGATGCCTCGTTGCCTCAACCTATCTATGATGTGCCCGCCTTGGGTGAGGAGGTTCAGTTCGTAGATGCCCCATCCGCCGGTGAGGGCTGGCCGGTGGTTCAGATAGTAGGTTCTCCCATCGGTGGTGGCGATTTCGGAGCTGTCGATGACCCTATCGTTGGTAAACTTCTGGGCAGCATACCCATCGAAGGCGCCGAGAAGATAGTCGTCTCTTGACTTTAGTCTGGAGACAACCAGTGCCTGCTCCACGAATCGGTTGCCGCTGATGCCGAGGTTCGGATAGATCATACCCAGGAGTAGCGCGCTCCTCGCGACACCTCTTACTATCGCTCCGCCCTCGGATAGCCTGGTAGCAGCGTACGAGGTGAGTACGGCAAGTGCAGGAAAGATCGGGAGGAGAAACCTCGGGCCGAGTGGAATGAGCAGTGCCCAGATGATGAATGTTACAAGAGCGTAGGCGAGGAGGAAGGATAGTGCCCGATGCCTGGGCCTCAGCCAGATCAGCATCGGCAGGAACATGAGAAAGAGCGGTCCCACCCCTACCATCCGGTCTGCTCCCGCGCTCAACTTCTCTTCGAAGGTAATCTTCCAGGGGAGGAGCAGATTCTTCAGCAGACCGCGCTCGGTCGCGCTGGGAAGCCTCGGTTCGTCCATCAAGTGGCCAAGCCCCTTGGGTCCAACAGTCTTGAAGACCTTTCCAAGAAATGGGTAAACAGGGTTGCCTACGTATGCAATGTTCTTTGCCAGCCAGGGTGCGATGAGGAGGAAAGCGATCAAGATAGCTATCGTGAATCTGGCCGCAGACCTCTTGAATCCCCCCTCCATCTTCAGCAAGACGTAGATGAGCACTCCCAGGACGAAGATGCCGGGCATGAGCAGTCCGGTGTATTTCACCCCCATTGCTGCTCCCCACATGAGGGCGGCCACTAGACTCCAGTTCCGCTCTTTGTTGAGAACAGCATTGGCGAGTGCGTAGACAGAAAGGAAGGAAAGAGCGGTCAAAGCCAAATCTACATAAGCGGTTGTGGCAAGCCATCCGACGATGGTCATGGAAGAGAAGATCGTTGCCGCGAGTAAGCCAAGCCGATGACTCGCCAGGTAGCGCCGGGCAAAGGCCGCGATCGCTGCCAGGGTGAGTGCGTAGAACGTGAAATGAACGAGTTTTGCGACGATGTCGCCGCTGAGGAGCATTCCCAGGAGATAGAGCATTTCGGTCGTCTGGGGATAACCCCAGACGACCGCGGGATACCGGCAGATGCGATGGGCGTCGATATACTCCTTAGGGAATTGAAGGTGGTATGAGAGCTCGTCGTAGGCGATCGGTGGTGCGAGGGCTCCGACGAGCGAGACGAGGGCCGTCGTTACGAGAATGAGAATGAGAAGGCGGTCGAAGAGCTGGCCATGTCGGAGTCTTCTGGTGCGAGCAAGAAGAGCACGGCTGCACGTGAGGAAATGGAAGAGATCTCGATGAAAAGCTATGGCAGTGACCGCCAATAGACCATATGCAAACCATCGATAGAGCAGGCCGACAAGCCCGGCAAGCATAACCAGATAGGAAAACTCTATCAGCCCGAGCGCTGAAGAGAAGATGAGTTCTTCGCCCACGGATGCAAACTCTACTCTAAGCCACCGGAGGGACCGCCTTCCGATCGCGCTGGCGGTTCCAACCAGGGCTATTGTGAGGAGGAGCTCAGACATCACGCTGCTCCCATCAGGCGCGTGGCGTATTGGAGAAAGCGAGTCAGGTAGGATGCATGCTGGAAGATGTAGTGGGTGAGGATAATGAGAGCCCAGGCCAGCGTGCAGGCCATCAGCACTCGAGTCCACATTGTTCGCATCGTGCCACCCTGGTCCGTCAGATCGGCACAGCACTCCCGCGTCCACTGGCGTTTCTGAGTGACCGACGGTGTGCCACAGGCTCTATTCTGGCCGAGTGGGCCGGGAGCAGTTAGTGGCCAGGGCTCGCGCGCACTGCTCTGCGGCGGTTCGGAGGCGAGCTTGCGGCGGGCCATTCTTGTCAAAAGCATTGTACCTTGTGCCTGCCAGGATGTCAAGGGAATAGGCCGTGAGAAGCGCCCGGGGGGAGGAGAGCTGCGACGAGTGAGTGATGACTGATCGCGGCTGCACCTGGGGCTCACGGGTCGTCACTGCGCAGCTGTGTTCGAGGTTCTGTCGCAGGCACATGATGGCGTAGTCTCGCTCCGCAATGTCCTCGATGACTTGGACACATCCTCATCGCCGAAGCCTATCTCGAGCGTTATCTGAGGGCGAGCCTCTTCGATATCGACCAGAGGGTCGGCAGAGTCGATTACCTGAGCAACGACCGGTGTGGCCGTCGTCGAGGGAGTCGGTTGAGGCTGGGGCTCTCTGCGTGCTCTGTAGCCTGTCACCATAGGAACGAGTGCGGCACAGAAGACCAATCGATAGCATCTATCCGTGCTCATCCCCTTGCACATGGTGCGGTATGTGGTGGGTTCAGTCTCCTGAGATGAGAGGAGTATGTTGGGTGACTGTTGAGAGCAGACGAGAACTGAAGGGGATCGGATCAAGCAGAGGTCTCACCCTCTTTCATGGACGATTCTGCGTTCTGCCCACGAATTTTAAAGAGGAAGTTCAGTCCGTCTGGGGCTGTGAAGACCGTGTACCCGCTAGAGACTTCGTCTAGCCACTTCTTGAGATATCCCCGAGGATCGGTTCTCCCTAGATAAGGTGCTCGTCTCGCCTCCGCCTTATACATCCACCAAACTTCGGCGTACTGTCGGCTCAGGCGTTCGCTCGCCTCGATGAGCATAGTCGCCCATCGGTCCAGCGCCCCGGCTCGATCGTGCTGAAGCTGCTGAGATATCTCGCGCAAGATCTTCGACTCACTGGCGGGATCACCGAGAATAGGCAGAGAGACCGAAATGAATTCGTTTCTGCTCAGCAAGTGATAACCTTCCGGGAAAGGCTCCGATCTGGCATACCAGCGGAGGCCATAGTACCAACTCGCTGTGATTACGACGATGGCCGAATTGGGCTTCGAAGCCGATGAGATGACCCCGGAGATGAGTCTGGCAGACTCTTCGCTTTCCTCATGGAGAGCGCGCCGGGCGAGGACCGCCTGCCCGGTAAGCATTGACACTACAAGAAGGGCAGAGATGATTTTGCCCCAGCTGATGTTCGATCTCTCCTT
Source organism: candidate division TA06 bacterium SM23_40 (assembly GCA_001303705.1). Taxonomy (GTDB): domain Bacteria; phylum LJUI01; class LJUI01; order SM1-40; family SM1-40; genus SM1-40. The sequence continues at coordinate 15,693 of LJUI01000024.1, read as the reverse complement.
AGGCCAGATGCCTGGAGTTGCTGCACCCCAGGCCATGAGAAGGAGAATGACGGGGACGACCGGTCCAACCCATCTGTTCGGGGTCTTTGCACTACCATGGATCGCGGGGGAGAGGGAGATGATCAGGAAAGCCGCGACTGGTATCACTATCCACGCGAGGATGGCCACCGACGCTCTCCGATTCCTCTTCCACATATCGACGGTTCCAATGATCAGCAGGAGGGCCGCCAACCCGAACCAGACCCGACTGGCCATCCGGCCAGTCGGATAATCGCCGAAGAGAGAGAACCGGGTCAGGGAACGGATCGATCCGGTGATCGAGAATTGTTTGACGAACACTGACCAATCTCTATGGACGGAGGCCTGGTCTAGCGAGAGAAAGAGGGCTCTGTGGGAGAACGCCAGGTAATTCTGGTACTGTAACCTTGCGAGAAGAAGAGAGGGGATAAGACATACGACGATTATGAGAAATGCTATCATGCCCCTTCTGAAGAACTCGACTCTCTCTTCTCTGTTCGATTCGGTCACCACCAGTCCGACCCAGATGAAGCCCAGAGTGACTAGGACAGGAATCGCGGAGTAGTGGGCATATCCGACGAGTATCGAGCTAAGGATGAAGCCAAACCAGAGTGATCTATTCCTGGACCGCGCCGCTTTCAAAAGGAGAAGCAGCGATGTCAGACTGAAGAGGGCGAGAAGACTATACCACCTAAGTAAGATGGACATGTCGATGTACCAAGGGGAGAGAGCGAGCATCAGGGTGGCGAGAAGGCCTACGTGCCGATCTCCGATTCGGCTCGCCAGGAGGTAGAAGACCCAGAGCGTAGTTAGCCCAGCAAGAATGGGGAGGAGCCGGAGAGCCACATCTAAGTGAGGGAAAAGTCGATACCAGACGTGTAAGGCTACGTAGAAGAGAGGGGGATTCACGTCCTTGAGGAAAGCTTCTGTCATCTTGCCGAAGGGAAGAGAAGAGAGAGCAATGGAGTAGCATTCATCTTGCCCCAGGAAACTGGAAGCGGCCTTTTCCAGGCGAATTACTAGGCCGGTGAATAGGATTGCGGCCAGCAAAATGGGGTCCAGCCACATCGGTCTCGATTTTCGAGTCCATCGCATGGAGGCCGCTACCTCCTGTAGTACTGTTAACCCGTCCTTCTCAACCGTCAGGCTACTAGCATCGAACGCGAATCCTGAGCTTCCTGAGCTGTCTGGGGCCCGGATAGTACCATTCAATCGCACAAGCGTCAAGTCAGAATTCTCTGGGACCCGGCGTTCTTTTCGAACTCGCCAGTCAATCGCGTGAGCACGCAGGTGACCAGTGGCCCGCTGCTTTTGGGGGCGTAGCGAGACCGAGGTGGCTTGGCGGGTTCCAGCAATGCCAGTCGAGAGTCACGAAGTATCCAAACCATTCGGTAGGGGCCAGATTGGCCATTGAACTGGGTCGGAGTGAGTTGACTAGGTAGAGAACATCTTCTGGGGTTATCGCTGACGGTATTCATCTTCCATGACGGTCGGCTTGTCGATGGAGGGACGGACGATGAGCTGGCCGGGCGGTGTGACACGTACCGGGACTTCCTCGTTACTGAGGGGCGGCGGAGCGACCTCGAATTCGCCGCGATGTGATTGCGCGCGGCAATCGACGCGAGAGGAGGCAGGGTCCGCGAATTGAGTTCCACTGTCCGGGATTCCTGGACTAGGGTTCGGGAAGACTGAGGGCTGTGCCGGGCTCCAGATCTTCCTGGCCGGATATGACCACGTAGTCCCACTCGGCAACACCTTCCAGTACTTCGATGCGTTTCCCATCGCTGATGCCCAGCCTGACCGGACGTTCTACGGCAGTATCCCCGTCCGCAATGTAGACTACCTCTCTTCCGTTGCGCTCGACAACGGCATCGCTCGGCACGGCCAGTGCATCGCGGACCTTGCGTCCCAAAATGCGGACGGGTCCTGTTCGTCCCGTAGAGAGTCTCCCCCGAGGATTATCGACAACGACTGTGACCAGCACGTTGCCGGGTTGCGGATCCGGGGCCGAGGCGATGTTCGCGACGTGTGCGCTGAACTCCGCGCCGGGGCGGGCGTCGGTTCTGATCGTAACTTCCTGGTCTTTGTCGAGCGAGGCGGCATCCCGTCCGGGCACGTCGAGTTTCATTCTGATGCGTGACATGTCCGAGACAGTACACAGAGACTGACCCCGGGAGACCGAATCGCCGACCTCGACCTGCATGCGGGTTATCGTGCCCGCAATCGGGCTGGAGATCTTTGTCTCATCGAATGCTACGAGGAGTGTATCGAGGGCAGCGCGTGCTGAGTCGAGAGTCGCTGTTGACGCCTCCAGCGCTATCTCGGCCTGCCTGAGCTCCGACCAGGGAATAGCATACCGTGCGTGAAGTGCTTTCTTCTCGTCGTGCACTCGTTCGGCCTCCTTCACCTCCGACTCCATATTCTGGATGTCGCTCTCGGCGCGTTCGATTTCCAGACGCAAAGCAGGCGAGTCTATCTCGACGAGGAGGTCCCCTCTCCTGACGGCACTGTTGGCACCCTGGGTGATGCCGATCACCTGTCCCTCGATTCCCGCATAGAGTGTGGATTGGGCCATCGGCTCGATCGTTCCGGCCGTCTGGATGGTCTGCTGCAGGGGGCTGGGGAAGATCTCTTCCACAACGACCGGCGTAGTCCCCATACCCGGGACGGGAGTGGGCTGGGGTTCAGGTTCCCCGCCTCCTCTGCATCCAACGACCATGAAAAGGAGTGCGGCACATGCGAGGAGTTGATAGGATCTGCTCATGATCGTCGCCTCCCCTGAGATGATGCGTACGCGAGTAGGATCGCGTGAGTGAGACATGGATTCAATCAGTTATATCACTGTTGCACCGGCAGCTGAATCTAGCACCTGCACCGCAGACCGTCAAGCATTTCATCTCCTTCCCTTGTGGTTCTCTCCGGCCATTCCCGGTCTGCGGCCTGGTTCAGAGCGTGTGCACCTTCTCCGCCCGGGCCCGCCGAACTACCATCCGGCGGCCGGCCGGGTAGTACTGTAGACAAGAGGGGGAAGACTATTGACGCAGCGTGAGACAAGACATATCGTTGTATCCACCGGCTCGCTCCGGGTTCGCAGCGGCGATCACCGTATCCGGCGGCCTCGCCGGTCTCCGTGCGAGTGAGATGATGGTCCGTCCGCGAGATGCCTGGGCTGTCAGTCTCGGTGCGAGGAGTGATGAGGGGAGAAGCGGCCCGCTGGCTTCAGCGAGGGCCACACAACAGAGGGATGGAACAATGGAGTTGAGATACGATTCGTACTGCGGTCTGTACTGCGGCGCATGCCCCGTCCTTCGTGCCAACAGAGACGGCAGGGTTGAGGAGGTCGCGGGAGAGTGGAAGATGAAGCCCGAGGATCTGCGGTGCCACGGCTGTAAGACGGAGACGCTCTCATCATTCTGCACAAGCTGCGATATCAAGAAGTGTGCGGAGGATGAGGATGTCGAGTTCTGCTTTGACTGCAGCGAATTCCCCTGCAAACGCCTGGTAGCGTTCAAGGATGATGAGTGTGCGCACCACTCTATAGTGTTGAAGAACCTGGAGGCCATCCGTGAGCGTGGCCTCGATGACTGGCTGGCCGAACAGAAGTCGAGATGGAGCTGTCCGGAGTGCGGCGTCGGATCCGCGTGGTATGAGAAGGAATGCGGGGCATGTGGAGCGACGCTCTATAGCTGTAAGGATGAAGAGAGCGACCTCGAGAAGGGGACGCCATGAAGAGCGGGAGCGCCTGGAGGGTCATCACTATCCTTGCGCATGCGTTCGCCATCTGGGTTGCATGCGGATCGACGATGTGGATCGGGATGGCGGTTGCGTCCGTGGAGAGGACGCTCCTGGTCCATGCAATCGTTGCTCCTCTTGCCTCCCTGTTAGTGGCCCTCATCTACTTCAATAGGTTTGGCTACACGGCTCCGCTGCAGACTGCGATCATATTCATCGCCTTGGTAGTCTTCATGGATCTGTTCGTCGTCGCTCTCCTGATTCTGAGAAGTCTCGAGATGTTCTCCAGTGTTGTGGGAACATGGATTCCGTTCGCCTCGATCTTCCTGGTCACCTATCTCACCGGGCTTTTTGTGACGAAATCCAGGTGAGCCGGTGCCATAGTACAGAACTGGGGGCACAAACCTTCAGGGTCCGTGCCCCAACTGTCATAGTAACCAGTTCCGCGCCGATCTGTACAGTGCCTGATCGCGAGCACCGGGGTGGTCACTCGCTGCCGATCATCTCGATAATCCGCCTCTGGATCTCCTCCGGAGCCTCCACGCCAGTGTTTACATGGTACCATGACGCCGCGGCGGCGAGCCGCTGGAAGAACCGTCTCTGGAGTTCGAGCCGCTCGTCGGTCCGCACTAGGAGGTAGGGATTGTAGAACGGCTCCTTTGTCGCGCTCCACAGGCCTCCCCCTCCGCCGGCGCTCACTCCCACGAGTGCAGTCCGCCCCGCTGGCCCGAATCCCGAGGAGGGGGTGGAAGAGACCCTGGCGCCAACTGGATACTTGCCCTCGACGAGAGCCTCGACCGCGTTTTCCGGAGATAGCTCGGCAAGCGGCGGCGAGCTGGTGTCCCTCTTCAGAACCAGCACCCAGCGGGTGGTCGTCCGCTTGACGTGCTTTTCCGGGCCGCCGATCCAGTATGGATCGAGCATGGCCCTTGAGGTGCCTGAAGCCCAGTAGCAGTGGGGATCACCTCGGTCGAGTCGGCAGACATCCTCGCGCAGGCAGGCTTCATCCGTGCAGTCGTCCTTTCGAGTGATCACGTTCTCGCACCGACTGCGATCGAATAGATCAATGAGCTCGCGGTGCTTTCGGGCGATATCAGTCTCGACATAGAACTTGCGCTCGGGGATGTCGGCGATCGCCTCCTGGCCGCGATATCTGATGGTGACCCAATCATCAGAGAGGAGGCGAGCGTGAGGTCGGCTCAGCAGGCCGTACAGGTGGGTGGAGCGTCCGGTCCCCGGAGGGGAAATAATGAGGAGACCGGTGCCATCGAAATCGAGGCAGGCTCCGTGAACTGAGTGGACATCGAACAGGCGCTCTGTGATGTCGGTGACAATCCCGATCGCCCACGCTCTGAGTTGGGCATAGTAGGTGGTGTTGATGATGATTCCGCTCTTCGACTCCGAGTTGTAGAACGCGCGGGGCTCGCGTCCGGGGATCCCGTCGACAGCATAGATGATGCCGTGCGGTTCGAGATCTGCCTCGAGCGGCGCAGGATACCAGTTCTCCATCCAGAAATCGTACAGATGGTGGTCGTTCGTCCTCAGCTGGGTGACGACGCCGGCGATGTTGGCATTCCACTCGTAGTAGTTGTCATATCGGAGGTGAGCCTCCACCTCGCCCACGAGCGCATTGCGCATCTCCATACTCACGTCAGTCTCGGTAGGCGCAAGTGAGCGTTCTTTCGTCATCACGTTGGAGAGAGCGACCTTGCGCACTCTCCTCGTCTTCTCCAATTTCGAGACGGCTTCGATGATGCGGTCCATGCCCCTCTCGAGATTCTCCATCGATGTTGCGTATGAGATGCGGATGAATCCCTCGGCACCGAAGGCATCGCCGGGAACGATGGCGACCAAGGCGTTCTTGAGCAGATAGTAGGCAAGGCCATAGGAGTTCCGTATCTCCATCCCCTTGAATTCTTTGTCGAAGTAGGCGCTGAAATTGGGGAAGACATAGAACGCGCCGCGCGGCACCATGCACGAGACATCTCTGAGCGACTGGAGCCGATGGAGGACATAATTGCGGCGCCGCTGGAACTCGGCGACCATCTTCGGGATGTCGGTCTGCGGTCCGGTCAACGCCTCGAGACTCGCCATCTGCGAGATGGAGGGCGCGTTCGAAGTGTTGTGACTCTGGACCTTGTCCATCGCCGCGATGATCTCCTTGGGGCCGGCAGCGTACCCGATCCGCCACCCGGTCATGGAGTAGGCCTTGGAAACGCCGTTGATGACGATCGCGCGCTCCTTGATCTGCGGGCCGAGGGAGGCGGCGCTCGTGAAGCGAAAGTCGTCATAGACCAGTTTCTCGTAGATCTCGTCCGCGATGATGTAGATGCCTTCGTCCACGGCGATGTCGATCAGGGGCTCGAGCTCCTCCCGGGTATAGGCGGTACCGGTGGGGTTGCAGGGGTTGTTGAGGATGAGGGCCTTGGTGTTGAAAGTGATCGCCGCCTTCAGCTCTTCAGGCGTGATCCGGAATCCGTTCTCCTCTTTGGTTGGAACGATCACCGGGTTCGCTTTGGCAAGAGTCACCTGCTGGGGATACGAGACCCAGTAGGGTGCAGGGATGATCGCCTCTTCTCCCTTGTTGTACAGAGCCACCGAGAGATTGTACAGGCATTGCTTGGCGCCGCACGAGACGATGATTTCCTTCGGACCATACTCCAGACCGTTCTCGTTGCGGAGTTTCTTTCTGATCGCCTCCTTCAGCGCCGGAATGCCATCGTTGGGAGTGTACTTGGTGATGTTCTTATCGATCGCCCGCTTTGCCGCCTCCTTGATGTTCTCAGGAGTGGGGAAGTCCGGCTCCCCCACGCTCAAGTCGACGACATCTATCCCCTCCGCTTTCATCGCAAGGGCAGTAGCGTTGATCCTGAGCGTCGGGGAGAGTGCGATACGTTGGATCCTTTCAGCTATCATACGGCTTCCTCACATCGTCGCGTCGTGTCGGGTGGTGGCACCGGCGAGTGCCGCGTCTACTGGTCACTCGATCAGTTGCCCTTCCGCCGCCCGGTCCTGGGGTGGGGTCCCTCCTCTTCGGGCTCTTTGCCGGTCGCGGCGCTGTCTGACGGCACTATCCCAGCTGCTTGGTCGCCCGGCTGGCCTGTGCGCTTCTCAAGCATCGCCTTTATGTCTATGCCGGTGAGAGATTCGATCACGACCGGGAGCTGCGCCAGGACCTTCGCCACCTGGCCAGTTATCTGCGATGCGCCCGGACCATCTCCGCTCCCCACAAGGACGATCTTTTCGACCTTCGAGAGCGGCTCGGCCACGGCTCGAGCCAGCTGCGGGAGCATCTCGACGAACATCTGATAGACTGCTGCCTCGTTGTACTCCCGCCAGGCCTCGGCTTTCTTTCTCATCGCGTCGGCCTCGGCCCACCCGTGCGCGCGAATCCCTTCGGCTGCGGCGGCTCCTTCGAGCTTCTTCGCCTCCGTGCGTCCCTTCGCCTCGCTCTCGAGCCGATAGCTCTCGGCATCGGCCAACGCCTGCACACGATACCTCTCCGCATCAGCCTGCTTCTTGACGGTCGCCTCGAGTTCCTTCTCGCGGCGCTCGATCTCCTTCTCTTCGACGATGGCTGCCTGTTCCTTCTCGACGATCTTGACTTTGTATTCTTCCAGCTTCAGCTCCTGGCCGACCCGATGGCGCTCCAGATCATAGGCAAGATCGGCTGCAGCCCGCTTCTTGTTGATGAGGGCCTGGAACTCGGCGCGCTTCGCCTCATAGTCCCGGCTGGCTTCGGAAACCTCGGTCTCGGCCTGGAACTTGACGACGTCTCCCTCTTTGCGTGCGAGGGCGGACTTGATCGTGGCGTCCCGTTCCGTCTCCGCCTCGGCGATCGCGGCATCTCGCTTCACTGCCGCCACCTGCGGCTTTCCGAGTGCCTCGATATATCCTTGCGTGTCTGCAATGTCCTTGAGGGCGAATGAGAGGATCTGAAGACCCATCGCAGTGTAGTCCTGCGAACCAGCCTCCACGACCTTACGTGCGAAGTCCTCACGATTCTGATAGATCTGCTGCACCGTCATCGTGCCGATGACATTCCGCATATGCCCTTCAAGGATCTGGTTGGCAATCTCCCTGATTCCCTCTGGTCCCTTCCCGAGAAACTGCTCCGCTGCGAGACGGATCGAGTGTTCATCGCCCCGTACCTTCACCTGGGCAAGGCCCTGCGCGAGAATCGGGACTCCCTCCTGTGTGAGGACCTCTGGGGTTTCGATACCCAGCGTGAACACCTCGAGCGAGAGGACCTGGGCGCTTTCGAGAAACGGGAGGACGAAGGTGCCGCCGCCGATGTGCGTGCGGTACCCGATCTTCCGTTTCGTGCCATCGCGGTCGATGACCGTTCGCCGCCTGCCTCCGGAGATGATGAGGACCTGGTTCGGCCCCACCTTGCGATACTGCTTCCACATGGCCAGGACAAGTAATCCAAGCGCGACTACTATTGCGCCAGCCAGAATGAGCCAACCGACGAGTGTCATCGTCCTCCTCCCTTGTATGTATGGTTCCCGAGCTTCATCTGCCGTCAGGGCCTCGCGAGGACGGCCGTGATTCGCTATGCCGGTGCGGCGTGGCCCACGATGTGCCACCGGCCGATGGTTAGCTTCGCGTCCCGCAGACTCGGCATCGCCCCTACTCTCTCAGGTGGCAAGATCGGGGGGGGCCGGAACTGGCGGAATAGGTCTTCCCACGAGCACGCAGGCTCCCGGCGCCCACGGCCCTCGTGAGAGGTTCCGATCTCTGGTGCCCCATTATATCCAGACGGGTTGCTGAGTGCAACCAAATTCGACGTTTTCATTGTCGGATCGCGATAGTATCCGAAGCGCCGGAAGGGAGGGAAGATACGGGTCCCGGACAGGGGATAGCTCTCGGAGAGGGAATGAAGGAAAGGGGTTGTATCGGATTTCCTGCTGTGGTAGAATTGCGACCCCGTGGGGGGAGTCCTCGTTGCCTGGCGATCTGAGACCGGCATCAGAGATGTGGCGGGTCGCCGGGATCGCAAGGATGTGGAAATGGGTGCGCGGAAGAGACAGTGAATTCCGAGACTGATCAGGAGCAGATGCAAGAATGGGGAGCAGCGACATCTACGACAACGAAGTGTACAGGCGGTTCTATGAGAACCTCGTTCCTGTGCTGAAGGGTCCGAATATCCGGCACATGAAGCTCGATACTCTCAGGCCGCTGGCCCTGCAGACGGCGACGAGGACGAAGTTCGGGTCCTATGGGTGGCGGTCGTCGGTCTCGAGCCGGGTTGCGCCGCGGACTGTCTATCTCGGGAGCGAGTCGGTGCGTCTGCCGCGCCCGACCGATCTGCAGCGAGACCTCATTGAGAATGCTCCGGAAGAGCTCCATAGGGTGCTCCACCTGATGCGCACACTGCCGTTCGTCTGCATCAGTCGCCAGATGGGCCAGAACGACGTCTATAACCCGATCTGCAATCTGTACGTCTCTGGCGCCGACCAGAAGAACTACCGCATCGCGTATATGTGGGGCAATACCGTGGCCAAGCCGTCGCGGCGGCGCCCCGGCCCGGAGTTCACCATGATCCATATTCCGGAGGAGCACCAGCTGCGCCAGCAGGTGCTCGTGCTTCCCGAGTACAATCTCAACATTGCTCTCGGCACAGACTACATGGGAGAGGACAAGAAAGGATTCCTCCGCCAGGCGATGTGGTACGCTGACGAACACGGAATGCTGGGGCTCCACGCCGGCACCAAGCTCGTGACCGTGCGCGATGCCAAAGAAGGGAAGCTGAAGACCTACGGTGTCTTCATGTTCGGCCTGACGGCTACCGGCAAGTCGACCTGGGCGTGCCACCAGCTGGGTCTGCGATATGAGGACGGAGAGAGGACTGAAGTCGCGCAAGACGATATCGTCTTCCTCAGGCAGGATGGGACCGCATTGGGGACGGAGGTGGGGTTCTTCGTCAAGACTGATGTCGACGAGAAACTGCAGGAGGCGATGTATCACGCGCTGATCGATAGTACGGCGCTGTATGAGAATGTGATGATCGATTCGGACGGGAACGTCGATTTCCTCGATGAGAGCCTGACTGCAAACGGGCGGGCTGTGATACAGCGCGAGAAACTCCGCATCAGGAGGGGGCGGCGACTCGTTGGCATCAGCTCCAGGAGCATCGACCTATCCTCGCTCGACGATCTGGATGGAATCATCCTTGCGTTCATCACGAGGCGGAACACGGTCATGCCGTTTGCGATCGAGCTGACCCCGGAACAGGCGATCCTCGCGTACCTGTGGGGCGAGTCGACCCACAGCTATGCCTCGCAGCCACACCGTGCGGGTGAGTCGGTCAGGATCGTCGGCACCGACCCGTTCATCATCGGATCGCGAGCGAGGAAGACGAACAGGTTCTATGACATCGTGATGAAGCTCATCGATAAGTACCCGGGCAAGGTCAGGTTCTACCAGTACAACACGGGCGGCGTGGGTGAGATACTCGAAACGGTCACCGTAGGGGAGATCAAGAAGAAGAGACAGATCAGGAAGCCCGTTAGAGTGCCAATCAACCTCATGGCGGCAATCCAGCGTGGGGATCTGCGTGGAACAAACCAGTACCAACGCGGCCGCCTCGGTCGGGACGAGATCGTCTATGTCGAAGGGCACAGCCTGAGTGAGTACGACCCGTCGAACTTCTACTCTCAGGAAGAGATCGACGATTACATCAGGGATATCTTCGATGGGCGACGCAAGTTCACGGAGGAGATCGCTGAGGAGGGCCTGAAGCCCGAGATCGTTGCAGCAGCCGAGCGATCGTTGGCGGCTGCGCGGCGGCTGCGCGCACGGGTCGCGTTCGCCCGCGCAGAAGAAGGAGCATCTGACGAGTCGGCGAGCGCCGCGCCGGCCGCCGTAGGCAGCGAGTCCCCCCCGGCTGAATCGGCGAGCTCCTCGGGCACAGAGGAGCAAGCCGGGGGACCCGAGGAGAAGGCGGCAGAGGCCGCGCGGCCGGGGGAATCGAAAGCGCGGCTGCCGCGGCCGCGAGGGTGGAGGCAGCGTTAGCCGTCGCGCCCCTCGCGCGGAGGTCGGCGGAGATCATGGACGAGGTCAGAGAGATCATGGTGGATGGGATGTCGGTCGGCCTGGTGGGCCTCGATGCGGCGTTCCGGGCAGTCAGGGACGAAGGCGGAGAGGATGACGCTCGAAGAGCCGAGAGGCTCATCGCTTTGGTCGCGGCGCGTAACTACGTCCCTCTTGCATCCCGCGAACGCTATGCCGCCGCTCTCCTGCGTGAGTTCAAGCGGTTTATCGGAGAGCCGGTGGCCGACGAAGGGAGGGAGAGCACGGCGCTGGAGATCCGCGTCCTGGGCCCCGGCTGTCCCCCGTGTGATATGCTGATGCAGAGGACGATGGCGGTGCTGAGCGAGCTCGGCATACGGGCCGATATCCGGCACGTCACCGACATTGCGGCAATAGCGGACTACGGGGTAGTCAGTACACCGGCGTTGATCATAGACGGAGTAGTGAAGTCTGTCGGCAGCGTACCCTCGCCGGACCGAATCGCCGGGTGGCTCGACGAAGCCACGCGTGAACGAGAAGAGGGGGAGGTTTGAAGAGCCGGCAGGAGGAGTCAACTCGAGCCCGATGAGAGTCACGGCAGGCGTCGGGCTCATCTGTCGCGGAGACGGAGGAGACACATGAGCAGTGAAGCTGTGGAGAAGGCGAAGGAACACTTCGGCGCTGTGTTGGAGCAGCAGTTAGCGCGTGTCGATCGAATGAAGGCGGCTGAGGACTGGCTCGACTTCGAGGCATTGAGGCCGATCATCATCGGTATCATCGGGGGCGATGGCATCGGTCCGTATATCGCCGCCCAGGCTCAGCGTGTTCTCGAGTTCATGCTTGAGGATGAGCAGAAATCGGGCAAGGTCGAATTCCGGGTCATCGAGGGACTGACGATAGAGAATCGGGCCAAGCACAACAAGCCGATACCTGGCGACGTCCTCGCAGAGATCAAGAAGTGCCACGTGCTCCTCAAGGGCCCGACAACGACGCCGAGGAGAGGCGATCCCTGGCCCAATGTGGAGAGTGCGAACGTCGCGATGCGGAAGGAACTGGACCTGTTTGCCAACGTGCGTCCTGTCAAAGTCCCCAAGGAGGGCATCGACTGGATGTTCTTCCGGGAGAATACCGAGGGAGCGTACGCCCTGGGGAGTAACGGCGTCGACGTTACAGAGGACCTGGCGGTCGATTTCACGGTTACGACGACGCAGGGCTCTGACCGTATCATCAGGGCGGCGTTCGAGTACGCAAAGAAGAACGGGGTCAATAAAGTCACGCTCGTGACGAAGGCGAACGTCGTCAAGACGACCGACGGGAAATTTCTCAAGATCGGTCAGGAGATCGCCAGGGAGTACCCCGAGATCGAGGTCGATGATTGGTATATCGATATCATGACTGCTAAGCTCGTGGATCAGAAGCGTCGCACGCAGTTCAAGGTGATGGCTCTTCCGAACCTATACGGGGATATTCTGACCGATGAGGCAGCGGAGTTTCAGGGTGGGGTCGGCACCGCGGGGAGCGCAAATATCGGAAAGCGCTACGCCATGTTCGAGGCGATCCACGGTTCGGCGCCGAGAATGGTACGCGAAAACAGGGCGCAGTATGCCGATCCGAGCAGCATGATCAGGGCTGCGGCCATGCTCCTCTCGCACATCGGCTTCCCTGACAGAGCGAAGATGCTCGAGATGGCGCTCGACATCTGCGGCCAGCATGAGCGGAAGCTCGCCATCACCGGTCGGTCCGACGGGGCGACCGGCCAGGAGCTCGCCGACTACATCATGGAAACGCTTCAGGACAAGAAGCTCGAGGCGAAATGGAAGAGCTACCAGTAGGAGACGGAAGGCACAGACAGTGTGGGCCGGGCTGTCCCGTGGCGGGACAGCCCGGCGTTTCGTTCTGCTACATACCCTCTATCCCTCCGCCGACAGCGAAGAGGGCACCTGCAAATGTCAGGATGCCGATGATAACGGCGATGATTTCGGCGATGATGTGGAAGACCCAGACCAGGACCGCCTTGCCGAACGTGGTAGCGTAGATGGCCTTGATTGCGAAGATCGTGAGGATCAAACCGATAACGAACCCGACGATGGTGCCTGCGACCGGGACGAGTGAAAAAATGAGCGATACGATCCAGGTGATGGCGGCTGCGGCCAGTGCGGCGAGAATCGACTTCACGAACGTGGCATTCTCGACACGAGCCAGCTTCGCTCCAAGCCACATGAAGAACGCGGCAATGATCGTTGCCACAATGAAGATGCCGACTATCGCACCGAACATCGCACCGAAGAATCCCACTGTTGTCCTCCTTTGTGGTGGTTGACGCTGCGGGACTGCTCAGGATGCCGCGCACTGTCCGCTTCCCGATGCATCCGTTTCGAGAGAGCCAGCTATCGCGGGCGATAGTATCTGAGGGCCGTCATGGATGTCAAGGGAAAATTCTGGTGAGGCCGGAGATGAAAGTCCTTGCCAGCGCGGACGAAGCTGTGCTATTCTCACTTAGGTGCGGCTTCCGGGAAACCGTCGCCGGGAGCGACAAACGAGCGGCAAAGCACGACGGTACAGCTGCACAGAGGGCGCTTACGGGATCGCCTCGGGTCCGTGGTCGGCCCGGCGATCGAGATTGAGCGTACCTCTCCAGGGTGAGCAATGAGAAGAGAGGGAAGCAGATGGTCGGGAGGCCAGTGCCCGGCCGCGGCACGTCTGCTGGCGGTGGCCGCGTTGTTGTGTCTTCCTCGCGCGGTGGCGGACGCGGGAGAGATGGAGATCCATTGTCTCGATGTGGGAAATGGTGATTGTACTCTTGTGATCTCGTCCGCGGGGACTCCGATGCTGATCGACAGCGGGTGGGGCGATACCGCTCCCGTGGTCCGGTCCTATCTCCTCTCTCAGGGTGTGGACGATCTCGACTACCACATCGCAACTCACTACCACGCCGATCACATCGGCGGGATCGTGGAGCTCGTCGACATGGGAGTAGAGATCGATGAGGCTGCATACGACAGGGGATGGTCATACAGTACGCTGACCTATTCCAATTATGTCGTTGCAGTCGGGAACAGGCGTACGACGATTGAAGAGGGGGACGTGATCGATCTCGGCGGAGGGGTCGTCTCGCTCTGTGTCTCGCTGAACGGGGCAGGGTACCTTTCGCCTCCGTTCACTGATCCACCTCACGATGAAAATGCGCTCTCTATCATTAATGTCCTCTCCTACCGAGAGTTCGATCTGTACGTAGCTGGCGATCTCTTGTGGTATATCGAAGACATCATCGCAAATGACGTAGGCGACGTCGAGGTGTACCAGGCAGACCATCACGGGTATGGGAACGCGTCGAGTTCGTACTTCCTCCACCGGATCGTTCCGGAAGTGTCGGTCATCTCAGGGGACGATCCCGATCCCGAAGTTGTGGCGAGGTTGGATTCGCTGAGCGATGTCTATATCACGGGAGAGGTGGGGACGGTGGTCATCGAGACGGACGGGTATGCCTATTCGGTGAATGAATCGAATTGGTATGAGTGCGACGGTCTGACAGATATCACGGTGAGTGTGAACCCGATCGCGGGCGTCCACCTCGCGCCCGGTGATTCCCTCAAGTTTCGGGTCAGCCTGTTGAACCACACCGGGACGAGCCAGACGTTCTATGTAGGCACAAAAGCGGCCATTCCTGGCGGCACGCTCACTGATTGGCTGATCGGCCCGACCAGGATCACCCTCGGCTCAGGAGAGGTGATCGACGCTGATCTCGGGCACAAGATCCCGGCCGCCGCGCCTGTCGGCAGCTATGAGTATCGGGCCTATGTCGGCACGCCGCCCGATAACGTCATCGATGTGGATGGATTCAACTTTCGCGTCACAGCAGAGCGATAGTCATTGAGAGGCATATACGTATGTCGACCCCCAGGCCCGATCTCTCGGGCCTGGGGGCGTCACCTCGTGAACGCAGTCACCCCTGCGGTTCAATCCCAGGTCATCACGTGTTCGTCATATTCGTCCTGGAGGCGCAGCCGGTGTTTTGCCTCTTCCTGTGCCAGCGCCGTGAAGAGTTGGCGCACCTCCGGCTTGTCGACCGTGCCAGCCAGGTGTTCGTAGAATCCTTTTGCCTCCTCCTCCTTCGCGATCGCAAACATCAGTATCTTCTGGTATCCCATGTTGGGGTCGAATGTGGCCTTACCCTCTGGCTTCCCGATGCCCATATCCGGAATCTCTTCAACCTTATATGAGGTGAGCTTGGATGGATCGAGTTCTTCGAGGCGTCTGCGGTGCTCGCGCTCTTCGTCGGCCAACTCTTCGAACATCTTCTTCGCATCGGGCCTGGTTGCCTTCTTGGATGCCCCATCGTACAGTGTCGCAGCTCCGATCTCGCGTTCGATGGCCAGGCTTATGGCCTCATTGAACGTCATCGATGGCATCTACTCCTCCTTGCGCAAGTGTCTGGTTCGAGATTACAGAGCAGTCGTGCGGAGTCCATCGCTGGACGTCGGCATCCTACCCACCCTGGAGGGCGCTGTCAAGTCTCTTTTTGCACACAGTAGCCCGTACCGGAAGGCCGTGCGCCTGGTGGGACCCCGCAGCCAAGGGTCCCCTTCACTCCCCTTCATTGTGATCCGGAGACTCCGGTCACGGCTTGCGCGGTCGCGGGTGTTCGAGTTACAATAATGGATGATCGCCGGGCAGCACTTGAGTGCGCTCGCCGGTACCAGGGGGCGGCAGTTCAGAGGTGCAGTGTCGCGAATCGAGGGTCGGGGATCCAGACGGGGCGACCCAGATAGAGAAGGCCGATCGCCCGTGGGAACCTACAGGTCGCCTCAACTGGCTGGCAAATCGTCGAGGCTCTTGCTGCGGTCCTCCCTGGCGCCGTCTTGTGGAGAGCGGGGAACCTGTGTGCTACCTCGACTGGTTGGGAGTTGGTGGAGGCTCGTGTCGCGAATC
>LJUI01000133.1 GCA_001303705.1 candidate division TA06 bacterium SM23_40 | reverse complement strand
CTGTCACTCAAGATCGAGCGGGAGATCGGGAACAGACTTGGCGAGGCCGATGCGCTGTGCTGCATTGCAGCGATCCATACATGCCGCGCAGACTATCGGGCTGCTCTCGGCCACCAGGAGGAGGCCCTGGCTATTCACAAGCAGATCGGCGACAAGGCCGGAGAGTGGGATGCACAACACTGTCTGGCCAGAGTCTGGTTGGAGATCGGCGACCAGGACCGGGCGCTGGAGGCGCTTGAGGAGGCTACACGGACTGCCCAGATAGTCGGGACAAGATCGATGCGCGCCGCGTCACTCATCGATGCGGCACTGGTCAAGCACTTCAGACGGGACGACGAAGAGGCGCGCGTCGATGTAGAAGAGGGATTGCGGATTCTCCGGGAGCTTGGAATCGTTGAATCGATATCAGAGGCCCTTAGCCTTGCGGCACAGATAGAGACCACCCAGAATCGTGATCCCCAGGCCACTAAGTACGCCGAGGAACTGCTCGGCCTCGCAGCAGACCTGGGGAAGCCGCAGTATATCGCCCGCGCCCACCTTATTCTCGCCCGAATCCGCCTTGCGCAGGGCGATCTGGACGAGGCGGAATCTCATGCCGGCCAGGTCCTGGAAATCGCCGAGCCCCGCGGGATGAGAGAGCTTCTGGTCCTGGAAATCGCCGAGCCCCGCGGGATGAGAGAGCTTCTGTGGCGGGCACACTTTTGTGTCGCCAGAGTCCTCCTCAGGAGAGCACAACACGTACCCGCACGTGAGCACCTGGATGCTGCTGCACAGATAGTCGAGTCGATCACATCGAATCTCGAGGAAGGACTGAGACAATTCTACCTTGGCAAAAGAGAGATCGTCGAATTGCACGACGATCTAAGAATGGCCAAGCATACATAGAAAAGGAGGGCCGGGACCCTATGAGCGTCGACGCTGATCAGGTCCAGGGAGACGAGGAATACCCCCTGTCTCAGGATCGATTGATGACCCTCTTCTCCTTCAGCCAGAGGATCAATCAGATCAAAGACGTACAGACGCTGCTCGACGAGGTGCTCCACTCCGCCATCGCCAGACTGGGTGCAGAGAGGGGAATGATCATTCTGACAGACGAGTCCGGCGAAACCTATCGCACTGTCGCCTCGGAGACCCTGGAGGAGGAAGATATCGCCTTTAGCACGAGCATCGTTCAGACGGCACTCAAGGATAAAAAGACTATCATGAGTGCTGATCTCCAGTCGGACGCACGATTCAGAAACGCCGAGAGTGTGCGAGGCCTGCATATCCTCTCTTTCGTCTGTGTACCGCTCATCGTACCGGGACGACCTGACCCTCTGGGCACTCTCTATATTGATCAACGAATATACGTGAAGACCTTCACGCGAGAAGACGCTGCGTTTCTGGAAGCTTTCGCCAACCTGGCCGCAATCGCCATCAGCAACGCGAACCTGATGGATAGACTGCTGACAGAGAACATCACCCTTCGCGAAGAGGTCGGGAAGCGGTACGACGTTCCCGGCGTCATCGGCCAGAGCAAGGCGATGCAGAAGGTCTTCCAGAGCGTCACCCAGATCCTGGACGATGATTCCACGGTACTCATCACAGGAGAGTCCGGGAGCGGGAAGGAAGTGATCGCCAAAGCGATTCACTACAACGGAAAGCGAAAGAGCGGCCCCTTCCTGGCTCTCAATTGTGGCGCCCTGCCCGAGACGCTCCTGGAGGCCGAGCTCTTCGGCAGCGTCAGGGGCGCGTTCACCGGCGCCATAGACAAACAGGGGCTATTCCAGGCAGCCGGGGGCGGGACTCTGTTTCTAGATGAGATACACCATACAAGTCATCCCATGCAGATCAAGCTCCTCAGGGTCCTCCAGGAGAACGAGATCCGGAGAGTTGGGGGCACAAAGACGACTAAGGTAGATGTCCGCCTCGTCTGCGCAACAAATGAGGATTTGCGATATGCAATCCAGGAGGGCCGGTTCCGCCAGGATTTCTACTACCGAATAAACGTGGTAACGATCGATGTGCCTCCGTTGAGAGACCGACGGGAAGATATCTCGCTTCTGGCACAGCATTTCCTGGACAAGTACAGCAGAGAGAAGGGAAAGGAGCTGCGCGGGTTCGACGCACGAGCGCTGGAGGCTCTGAAGAATTACGACTGGACGGAAAACAACGTCCGGGAACTGGAGAATGAGATCGAACGGGCAGTCATCTTCGCCAGGAAAGGGAGCAGGATCACCCTCAAGGACCTGTCGGAGAAACTGCGGACACCCGTCCCGGTGGTCACCCCGGCCAATGTTTTCACGGACCAGCAGGGTCGGCCACTCTCCTATGAGGAGCTGGAGAGGGAGTACATCCGTCGCGTCCTTTCCCGGGTGGGTGGCAACAAAGCTGAGGCGGCCCGTATCATGGGCATCCCTCGCTCCACCCTGAGAGGCAAGATGAAGAAGCTGGACCTGGGGTCATAGCACCGTTTTCCTCCGCACCGGCCATATTTGACCGCGGCCCGGGCGTCACAGTGCTTCAATAGGTTAGCTCAATCCATGTGCCTGAAGAGGCCATATTTGGCCTCTTCTTTCGTTTGGCGGGCGGCATGGCCACGCAGGACTATTGCCGGAATACCCTGTACCCCAAGCACTTGGATGAATCCACCCTGAGTGGGCACGGTTCTTGCAGTAAGAAGCACATGAGCAAAGGCCAGTACAGGCCACGCTCGATCCAGAAGGAGGGTGAACATGATGGGTCAGTCAATAGCTCTCCCAGGGACACACGCGGGAGTCACCCGCGCCCACTATCGGATCTGGGCAGCTCATGCACCGATAGAACATGGATCGGCACACATTCCCCATCAGGGAGGGGGATCAACCATTCCGATGCCTACGCCGCACGCGAAAAGGACGAGGGTCTGTCTGGGCACGCCCTCGTACTGCTGTCTGCCGACCGGGCTCCTGAGCTGTTAGGACAGACTCCCCCGGAGGTCCTGAATGGCGATCAGGCCAGACCTCCGCGCGGGAACCGCGGATGTGATCTTCAGCCCGTACGATCGACCGGGCGAACCCGCTCCTTCTGCTCCAGTAGTTCCCTATCCGGTGGTTGGGAGCACAGCCCTGTACGGTCGGGGGCCGAGGATACATCGCGGAAAGTCGCGGGTGACCGGCTCTCTTGAGCCGTGTCCTCACGAGGTTGAGAGGGACGACAGTCTGTGTTGCCCCATTGGGTGGAGGGCCTCGGCGCTATGAGGTATTAGCGGCACAAGGCGGTCTGGCCCGAGGCCCCACCCACATACCGCTCTCGCTCAGCAGGCAAGGATCGCCGATCCCAAAACTGGATCACGACAAGTAGTACTTCTCCGGCACGCACCGGGCGGTATCGATGATCCCTGCCTGGGGTATCACGCTCGACGGCAACACTCCCTCGGCCGAGGCTGTACCCCGCCGACGTTCACCTCGGCCCGGACACGGCTTTTGACGGAGCCAGAATCCCCGGCGACATCAGCCGTACGCCGTGGAGCACGGCCCGGCACGAGCGCAGCGCGCCTCACATAGAGGCGCGCTGCGCGTTTGTGATGCTTCCTCTCGAGCACATCTGGCCTGGCTACATCTGGGGCACCGAGACCAGCCCCCTCCCGTCGGGAATTCCCTCCATTCGATGCCCAAGCCCATCAGCCTACGGCACGAGGAATCCGAACACCTGCATCGGCGGCGGGTTCAGGATTCCGGTGATGCTCGACTGATACTGGTAGTGGCCGACCGGTGCGGCGGCCGGGGCGTTATGGGTGAGCGTCCGCTGCACCGTCACATTGCCGGGAATCGTATATGAGCTCGGCCCCAGGACATTCAGTGTGTTTCCGTTCGGCAGGACAACATTGCTCACCACCGAGAACGTCACTGGCCCGGCGTTTCTGTTGATGACCGTGTATCTAACCCGAAGCTGACCGCCGGGTGTGACATGGGAACTGGAGGGTGTGAGATAGAGCGTAAGGGTCGGGCCCTGGTCGAAGTAGTGGGCTCCCATATCGCGACGTGTGCCATCTGGATCGTTGAGCGATGGTGTCGGATCGCCAGCATCGATGCAGGGCGAGGGCCAGAGGAGGCGAAAGTCGAGCTGGGGAGGCAACAGGAATTTCGGGTCGGCGTTGATGTTGCCTGTCCCGGGCCAACCACCCTGGACATCGGTGTAGTCGACGGTGATGGTAGAGCTGTTGGGACCGACGTAGATCTCCGGGTTCGTGGTGGAGACATTCGCCCACAGGATGGAGTTCCTGACCGTGGGCGTACACCCCATATCACACCCGATGGCGCCCCCGTTGCCGGCGAAATTCCCGCTGAACGTATTCCGGTCCATGGTCGGAGAGGACCACTGCCAGCACCAGATCCCTCCGCCCGGGTTCGACCCGGCTACGTTCCCCACGATGGTGTTGGAGTCGATCGTCGGAGACGAGAAGTACCAGCACGCGATCCCGCCGCCGCCCATGGGTCCTGAGTTCAGGTCGATCTTGTTCCCCACTATGCTGGGAAAGGACGCATAGCAGGCGATCCCACCGCCCATGCCACCACCGGCATTCCCCCTGATCGTGTTGCCGCTGATGGTTCCCCCGCACAGTGGACCGAAGGCGATCCCGCTCCCATCCTGGGCAGCCGCGTTCGCCTCGATCAGGTTGCCGCTGACGGTGGGAGTACTCGGATCCTGGCCGTAGATCCCCCCACCGGCATTCGCTCCATTCGCAAGGATGAAGTTGCCGGTGATGACCGGAGAGGAACCCCCGAGGAAGGAGATGCCGCCACCGATGTACTGGGCAGTATTCCCCTGCATCACGTTCCCCGTAATCGTCGGGGAGGAGTTCTGGCAGGAGACAGCGCCGCCATCGCCCGCCCATCCGTTCTGGATCGTGAATCCCTGCACTGTCGCGCTCGGGGTCTCGCTGTTCTGGAAGATGAACCCCCGGTGGGGATTCGAGCTGCTCCCCTGAGAATCGATAACCGTCACCCACGGACCGTTCGACGACATCACGCAGATATCCTTACCGCCGAAGTCGAGGTCACGGTTCCCGCTGCCGGTGTAGGTGCCAGGGGCTACCATTACCGTGTCGCCGACTGAGCACGCATTGATCGCGCCCTGGATCGTCGAATACTGGCTCGGCACGTAGAGAATAGCCGGCCACGCGCTCGCACACAGGGAAAGGACTGCGGCTGCGCAGACAAGAGTTGCGACCGTCTTCATGACACCCTCCTTCTCGTTGCCGGTCCCTCTCGGAAGAGAAGCCGGTGGATGAGTCTCTACTCGATGTGGCCGAGGTCTTGCGTTCGAACGACACAGCTCCGACCACGGCCACATCGTGGATACTGCGCCACTACGGACTCAGGAATGCGAACTGGTCCTGATCATAGGGGTTAGGGCTCCCCGGCGGCGCGACCTTGGACCGGTACAGGTAGTTCCCGACCGGTGCAGAAGACGGCACGTTGTGAGTGAAGAGCCGCTGGGCCGTGAAGTTTGCAGGGAGCGTATAGGTGCTCGGCCCCACTACGTTCACCGCATTCCCGTTCGGCAGGACAACATCGCTCGACACCGTGAACGGAACAGGCTGCGGCTGCCGGTTGATCGCGGTGTAGGTCACCCCGAGCTGCCCGCCGGGCGAGACATGGGACGCATGGGGCGTAAGATAGAGTGTGAGCTGCCGACTCTGGTCGAAGGGATGCGCTCCCATGTCGCAGCGCGTGCCATCCGGATCACTCGGCCACGTGGGGTCGCCGACGTCGATGCAGGGCGAACCCCAGAGGAGACGGTACTCCCCCTGGCCCGGCAGCGCGAACTTCGGGTCGGCGTTGATATTCCCCGTGCCCGGCCAGCCACCCTGAACGTCTGAGTAGTCGACGGTGATGCTGCAGCCGATGGGACCCACGTAGATCTCCTGCGGCGCACCGGCCACATCAGCCCAGAGGATGCAGTTCGTCACCGAGGGATGAGACTGCATGTCACAGCCGACAGCGCCGCCGTAGGAGGCGGAGTTGCCTGAGAACGTGTTGATGTCCATGGTCGGAGAAGCCTGCCAGTAGCAGTAGACACCGCCGCCCGGATACGATCCTGAGTTGTTGCCCACGAACGTGTTGAGATCAATGATCGGAGACGACAACCCGCAGAAGATCCCGCCGCCAGAACCGGACTGCACGACATTCCCCTCGATCCTGTTGCCGATGATGGTCGCGAAGGAGTTCGAGCAGCCGATGCCGCCGGCGCCGGCGCCGCTCGAATTGCCTCTGATCGTGTTGCCAGTCACGAGCGGACCGTGCCAGGGTCCCCCGTCGTACACCTGGATTCCACCACCCATCCCGGCTGCGGTATTCCCTTCGATCAGGTTGCCGGTGATGGTGGGGATGCAATACAGATAACAGCAGATCCCGCCGCCCGCATCGGACTGATTCTCCAGAATGAAGTTGTTCGTGATGGTCGGATGTGAATACTGGCTGAACCAGATCCCGCCTCCGAAATCCTGGCCGGTATTCGCCCGAATTACGTTCCCGGTGATCGTCGGAGATGAGCTCAGGCAGCTGATGGCTCCGCCCTCGGTGGTCCACCCGTTCTGGATGGTGAACCCTTGTACGACCGAGTTCGAGGATTCGCAACACTGGAAGATGAACCCCCGGTGGGGACTCGAGCTGGACCCCTGACAATCGATTATCGTCACCCAGGGCCCGCCCGAGGACATGACCGTAATATCCTTGGCGGGGAGGGAGCTCGAAAAGTGAAGGTCACGGTTCCCGTTCCCGGTGTAGGTGCCGGGAGCGACGAGCACCGTGTCCCCGATCGCCGCGGCATCGATCCCGGCCTGGATTGTCGGATACTGGCCGGGCACGTTCAACACTGCCGGCCACGCGCTCGCACACAGCAAAAGGACTGCGGCTCCGCACACGAGAGTTGCCACCGTCTTCATCATACCCTCCTTCTGGTTGCCGGCCTCCACGGAGAGGCCCGGTGGAAGAACCTCTACTCGAGGTGGTCGAGGTCTCGCAGTCGAACGACACAGCTCCGACCACGGCCACATCGTGGATACTGCGCCGCTATGGACTCAGGAATGCAAACTGATCCTGATCGTAAGGGTTCGGGCTGCCCTGCGGCGTGATCTGAGACCGATACAGATAGTCCCCAACAGGTGCGACAGCTGGCACGTTATGGGTGAAGGTCCGCTGCGCCGTGAAATTCGCAGGGAGGGTGTAGTTGCTCGGCCCCAGAACGTTCACCGTATTCCCGTTCGGCAGGACCGCATCGCTCGATACCGTAAACGGCACGGGCTGCGCCTGCCGATTGATGACGGTGTAGGTCACCCCGAGCTGCCCGCCGGGCGTAACGTGGGAAGCATGGGGCGTGAGGTACAGCGTGAGCTGCCGGCTCTGGTCGAACGGGTGCGCTCCCATATCGCAGCGCGTGCCGTCCGGATCATTGGGCCAGGTAGGATCGCCGGCATCGATACAGGGCGAACCCCAGAGCAGACGGTAGTCCCCCTGACCGGGGAGGACGAACTTCGGGTCGGCGTTGATGTTGCCTGTCCCCGACCAGCCGCCCTGGACGTCCGAATAGTCGACGGTGACTGTCGCGAAGAGGCCCAGATAGATCTCCTGGAATGTGCCTGCGCTATCCGCCCAGAGGATGCAGTTCGTCACCGCCGGAGAAGCGTAATAGTCGCAACCGATCGCTCCGCCGTAAGGAGCAACGTTGCCTGAGAACGTATTGATGTCCAGGGTCGGAGAGGACTGGTGGCAGTAGACTCCCCCACCCGGATCAGACAGAGAGGTGTTGCCCACGATCGTGTTGAGGTCGATGATCGGGAACGAAAGCCACCAGCAAGCGATCCCGCCGCCACCGTACGATCC
>LJUI01000132.1 GCA_001303705.1 candidate division TA06 bacterium SM23_40 | reverse complement strand
ATTTCTCGGCTCCCGTCCCCTGCATCATGACGAAGCTATCCACGCCATGACGGCGTATGACCTCTATCTCGGCGGACCGTATCGGTACGATCCGGCGTACCACGGGCCGCTTCGCTACTATGTAAATGCTTTCGTCTACTTCCTCTTCGGATCAGGGGATGCATTGTCGAGAGTGGTCCCCGCACTCTTCGGTGTCGCCCTGGTGGCTTTGTTCGGCGCGCTCCGCCGCTGGATCGGAGCCGGCGGTGCTCTCGTCGGCGCCCTTCTCGTGGCAGTCTCTCCCAGCTTCACCTACTATTCACGTTTCCTGAGGGACGACATCTATGTCGTCGTCTTCACATTCCTCTTTGTCCTCGCCGTGCTCCTCTTCCGACAGGATGAGAAGCCGCGCTATATGTACCTTGCTGCTGCCAGCGTCGCACTCTCATTCACTGCGATGGAGAATAGTTACATCACCGTCGGGATGTTTGCACTCTATCTGGTCGCCGGATGGGTGATCGGCGGACCGCGCCTGGAGCCGGCGCGCCTGTTCCTGCGGCGCCATCGCCTCACACTTCTCCGGTCGGCGGCCATCTTCGTCGTCATCTACGTTACGTTCTACACGTCGTGGTTCACCAATCCCGGCGGGTTGTGGGAAGGGATATTTGGTTCGCTCAGATACTGGATCGGTCAGCACCGCATCGAACGGATCGGAGGACCGTTCTTCTACTATGTCCCGCTGCTCGGGATCTATGAGCTGCCGATCGTCATCCTCGGCCTCGCGGGCCTGGTCTACTTCCTCCTGAGGCGCCGCCGTCTCACGACCTTTCTCATTTACTGGACAGTGGCGAGCTTTCTTGCGTACTCCTATGCGGGGGAGAAGGTGCCGTGGCTGATACTCCACATACTGCTCCCGCTCACACTCCTCGCCGCAGCATTTTCCACTGTGCTCCTCTCGCGTATTGCCGGTGCGCGCGGACGGAGCGTGGCGCTCGTGGCGATCTCTCTGGGGGCGCTCTGGAGTCTGAGGACAGATATCCAGCTCAATTTCGAACACGACCCGGACCCTGTTGAGCCGCTCATATACGTGCAGACGAGCCGTCAGGTGAGGTCGATCGTCGCCCGTGTCGACGAGATATCGTCTCGCCTCGGAGCGGGAAATGAGCTCGAGATCGTTATCGAGGATGACTGTACGTGGCCGCTCTGCTGGTACCTCCGGAAGCGCACCCATATCTCGTATCCGGTGGAGATCACCCAGTCAGGGGCTCCCGTCATCATCGCCGCGTGGGAGAACCGCGAGGCGGTGAACCGTGTGCTCGGGAGGCGCTACATCGCCGAACGGTACAAGCTGCGCGAATGGTGGAACTCGACTGTAGAGGATCGGTCTCTGAGGAGACTGTGGCGGTTCTACTTCTATCGAGAGCCGCTCTCTCCCCTCGGTTCATACGACGTGCTGCTGTACGTTCGGCGGGATCTCGCGGCCCAGCAGGAACGGCTCGTCTCCCTGCCCTCGCTGGTGGGCGGCGCCTCGGGCGAAGCACTCCTCCCGCAATCTGAGATCGTGTTGCCGCTTGCCGTCTGGGGGCAGGAGCATCCCCACGAGATCGATGTGTCAAGAGAAGGCGGCCCGTCAGGAGAAGGTGAGGCGGCAGTCCATTGGAGCGGTGAAGACCTCGGGCTGAGGGAGCCGAGAGATGTAGCCGTCGATGGTGATGGGCGTCTATACATCGCTGATACAGGAAATGATCGCATCGTCGTCCTCGCGGCGACGGGACGGCTCATCGACAACTGGGGAGGGTCAGGCGAAGAGCCAGGTTCTTTCAATGAGCCGTGCGGGATCGCGGTCGGGCGCGACGGACTCGTCTATGTGGCCGATACCTGGAACCACCGCGTCCAGGTCTTCAGCGGCGATGGAGAGTTGGTGCGGGTCTTCGATCCGGGAGAGCGCGGGTTCTGGGGGCCTCGCGGCGTTGCGGTCGGGCCGTGGGGCAGGATATACGTCACCGATACGGGTATGCACCGCGTTGTCGTCTTTGATCGGGACGGCACGCGGGTGGCCGAGTGGGGCGAGAAGGGATGGGTGCCCGGCCAGTTTGTGGAGCCTGTGGGGATTGCGTTCGACGCCTGGGGACACATATGGATCGCCGACACCGGGAACCACCGCCTCCAGGTGTTCGATACGGCGGGACGGTTCCTCAGGGAGTGGGCGGTGCCCGGATGGGGGGAGGAAGGGGAGCCGTTTCGCGAACCGTATCTCGATACGGATGGGCAGGGGAATGTGTACGTGACGGATCCATCCCGCCACCGGATCCTGGTCCTCGATGGGCGGGGCGAATACCGGTTCGTGCTCGGAGACTATGGTGGAGGCCCCGGCCAGTTCGATACGCCGATAGGCGTTGCCGTGGGCGATGATGGCCGCCTGTACGTCACAGATGTGATGAACAACCGGGTGCAGGTCTTCGACCTGGCAGACGTCGTGGGCGAGGAATGAGCAGATTTCATCGCCTGCGGTGGCATTCTTCGCGAAACCAGGCTATCTTTGGAGAGAGGGACAGCACGATAGAGACAGCGGCAGAGCGAGACATGGGGGAGCGCGAGGGCGCGCGTTGAGAGGGTGCGAGGGGAGAACGAAGGCGGGAGAGAGAGGAGCGCGCGAGAAAGAGGGACAGAGAGATCGGGCGCGAGAGCTTGGGAGCGGTGTGAGGGAACGTGGGAGCGCGCGCGAGAGAGCGCAGGAGGAGCGCGAGCGGGCGACCTGGTGGGCGGGAGCTGCGACCAGGGGGGAGAGGTGCGAGGGCGCGCGTTGAGAGGGTGCGAGGGGAGGACGAAGGCCGGAGAGGGAAGAGAGAGAAAGAGAGAGAGAGAGAGAGAGAGAGAGAGAGTGTGTGTGTGTGTGTGTGTGTGTGTGTGCGCGCGCGCGTGTGTGTGAGTGAGTGAGAGAGTGACCGTGAGTGTGGGCGCGAGGGATGGAGGGGCTGAGACAGCAAGAGAGCGGGCAATAGAACGAGCACGCCGGGGGAGGGAGCATCCCTCGAAGGCGTTGCGATCTGATGTCGTTGGCTTTATCTCGTGTTGGCATTATCTCGTAATGTAGGGTGTAGTCGATGAAGAGAGCTGTCGTCCTCTTAGGATTGAGTGCGGTCATCGCCGGTCAGGTGGTGCTGCGCAGTCGTTTTGCCGCCGGCGGGCCGCTGATAGTCGGCATGTGGTTGATCGGAGTCGGTCTTCTGGCGAGCTTCGCCCTGCCGGCAGGCGGTGCACGCACGTGGCGGTCAGGGCGGCGCGATCTGCCTCGCCGGATGAGACCCCCTGCAGGGGAGCTGCTCATCCTTCTCGCCATCGTGGTCATTGCGCTTGGGCTCCGGCTGTACGGGCTCCGCGACTTCCCGCCCGGCTGCCACATCGATGAGGCTGATAACGGACTCCTTGCCCAGAGGCTGCTGCAGGGCGGATGGTTCCCTGTCTACACTGAAGTCGGGAACGGGAAGGCGACGCTGCACTTCTACTTCATCGCACTCGCGTTTCGGTTGCTGGGCGTGAGCACATGGTCGATCCGGGTCGTCTCCGCCATCGTGGGAGCACTCTCGATCATCCCCTTCTATTTCCTCGCGCGAGCGGGATTCGGGCCTGCGACCGGTCTTGCCGCCTCGTTCGTGCTGGCCGTGTCGCGGTGGCACATTACCTTCAGCCGCGTCGGGTACGATGCGGTCCTCGCCATACTGTTTGCGGTATTCGTCTTCCTCTTCCTCTTCGTCGCGCTCGAATACTGGAAGAGACGCGACTTCGTCCTGGGCGGCGCCTTCCTTGGACTGGGGCTCTATACGTACATGGCCTTCCGCCTCATCCCGGCAGCGATTGCCGGCGTTCTGCTCCGCGAGGCGGTCGTGGAGTGGAGGAGACTGCGCGCACATATGCCTGCCGTTGTCACCGGCGCGGCCGTCGCACTCATCGTCGTCGCGCCACTGGGGCTGTACGCGGCGACCCACTGGGACATATTCATGTTCCGAACCGGTCAGGTCTATCTGGGAAGCCATGTACCGGGAGATCAATTCCTTCCCGCCCTCTGGGAGAACGTGAAGATGACCCTCCGCATGTTCAACCTGAGGGGCGACGGCAACGGACGCCACAATCTCCCCGATGCGCCGATGCTGGATGACATCTCTGCCGGACTCATGCTTCTGGGCGTCCTGCTCCTTGTCCGACGGATCCACGAGCGGGCAGCGTTCCTCTTCCTATTGTGGTTCGGGGTCATGCTGCTGCCGGGCATCCTGTCGATCGAGGCGCCGCAGGCGCTGCGCAACTCGGGCACGATCCCTGCACTTGCGCTCTGTGTGGGATTGTCGATAGCGCGCTTCGGCCAGTTCATGCGACGGGGCAGGGGGTCGATCTCGAGAATCATCGGAATAGCCGTGCCGGTCGCCCTCCTCCTCGGGATCGCCGCCCTGAATGTCGACGCGTACTTTCGCAAGCAGGCGACGAGTCCCCGTGTGTGGGAGAGCTTCGACCTGGGGGAAACCGGAGTGGGCAGGCACGTGAAGAGGAGCATCGACCGGGCATCGGTCTTCGTCGATGCGTCATATTGGGGCTATCCTGTCATCAGGTTCGAGGCCGGCGAGGGTGCAGAGTATCTGCCGTTCAGGACCGCCGATCTTCCCTTGACTCAAGATGTGATCCAAGTGGCGGGAAAGGAGGAGTTCCTGTTTCTGTTCCCGCCGGTGCCGACCTACCGCTCGCTCCTCGAGGCGTACTACCCGGAGGGCAGGGGGCAGGAATTCAGGGATCCATTCGAAAGACCGCTGTACGTTGCATTCGAAGTGAGCCGCGATCAGGTTATCGGTTCGCAGGGGCTGGTGGCGACGTGCACTCCGCGCGATCGGAGCGAGGGAGAAGAGGCGCTTGTCAAACGCACCCCCGGAGTGGAGATACCAGCAGGTCTGTCGGCTGACCGTGAGTACCGGGGACGGTGGGAGGGATCGATCGTCATCAGGGAGGATGGACGATACGCGTTCGGGGCGCGCTCCACTATCCCTGTCTCGATCACCGTGGGAGGGCGGGAGGTCTATTGGGGATTCGCCTCCCCGCGCGGACCGCGGCTCGGCAGGGGGGTGCTGCTTGCTCGCGGCACGTACTCGTTCGTCGCGAGAAGCCCGAGGATCGGGGCTGAGGATGAGATCGAAGTTGTGTGGGAGGACGTGCGCGGCGACAGGGGAGGAATCCCGGTGGATCAGTTTTTCGTCCGTTCCTTCGGTCATGGATTGCTCGGTACGTACTGGCAAGACGCTAGTTGGGAGGAGGAGCCGGAGGGTGAGCCAGGGTATCGGCGCGTCGATCCGGAGATCTACTTCTACTGGCATATCCCTCCGTTTATGCCCCGCGGGCCGTTCCGGGTGGAATGGATCGGGGAGATCGACATTGAGCGCCCCGGTGAGTATCGGTTCAAAGTGGAGGCTATCGATGTCGGTCAGCTCTGGATCGACGGAGAACAGCTCCTTGGAGAGGCCTCCTATCCAGGGGAACGGGTCGAAGGGATGAAGGAGCTGACGGCGGGTCGGCACCAGATCCGGATGCGACTCGCGTCGGTGGGGAGCTATCCCACGATGCGGCTCTGGTGGATACCCCCGGAGGGAGAAGAATCTGTAGTACCCTGGTCAGTCTTCTATCCGCCTCCCCCCGAGTTCGTCGACTGATCACGAGGTGGGAGGGGTGTGCTGCAGTGAATGTCACGGCTCCGGGGAAGGGTACGACGACGATGCGCATCACGACGGGGGTTGGTGCTACGACCGGGGTGGGTATCACGATCGGGGTGGGTGTCACGAGCAGGGTGGGAGCCATCACTCCGGTGAATGTCACGACCGCAGCGAATGGTACGACGGCGGTGAGCATCATGACCGGGGTGGGTGTCACGACTACGGCGAGATCACGACTGGAGCGAATGTGACGACTGGGGTCAGTATCACGACCAGAGCGAGGTCACGACTGGAGTGAATGTCAGGACCGGGGTGAGTATCTCGACTACGGCGAGATCACGACTGGAGCGAATGTCAGGACCGGGGTGAGTATCACGGCTTGAGCAAGCGTGGCGACCGCGGTGAGGATCACGCGTGCGGTGAATATCACGTGAGAGTTTGGCTGCGATGCGCGATGATAATCGGATCATAATCATCGGTGGTGGAATGGCCGGCCTGGGGTGCGGTCTGGGGCTGGGCCGTCCTCTCCTCCTGTTGGAAGAGGAGGCCGACCTCGGCGGCCTCGCCGGATGCTACCGTGTCGGCGACTCCGCGGTGGAGAAGTATTACCACCACTTCTTTCACGGGGATATGGAGCTCTTCACTCTCATCGACCGGCTCGGCCTGACAGATCGGCTGGAGTGGCTGCGTAGCTCTGTCGGTTACCGCGTCGGGGGAGAGAACTATCGCCTCAACACGCCGCTCGAGGTGCTCCGGTTTCCGCACCTGAGCCTGAGAGAGAAGATCGCTCTCGGTAAGATGGTCCGCTACGCGCGGGGGATCGATAATCTCTCGCAGTACGACGATGTTCCGGCGGTCGACTGGGTGGTCGACGTGGCCGGTCAGGCGGTGTACGAGCGATTCTTCCGGGCGCTGCTGAGGCTCAAGTGGGGCGAGCGATATCGCGACATCTCAGCCGCTTGGCTCATAAATCGAATGACCATTCGCTCTCACCGCTCTCTGAAGGGGGAGCGGCTCGCCTATCTGTGCGGGGGATGGAGCCAGGTCCTCGAGGGGATGGCCCGTCTCATGACCTCGCGGGGCGGCGAGATTCGGCGAGGCGTGCCCGTTCGGCGCATTGTGATCGAGGGGGATGTCGTTCGCGGTGTGGAGACCGATGAGGGGTTCGAGCCTGCCGATGTCGTCGTCGCCACGGTCGCGGTATCGGGCCTCGTTCGGCTCACGAGGGAAGACCCGGGACTGCCGATCCCTTCATATCAGGGCACCACCTGTCTTCTCCTCGGCCTGAAACGGCGCCTCCTGGATGGGATCTACTGGCTCAATCTCGAAGAGGGGCTGCCGTTTGGCGCGGTGATCGAACACACAAACTTCGTGCCTCCTTCCGAGTATGGATGCCACCTTGTCTACCTCGTGACCTACCACAATCGATCTGAGGGTGTGCAGACGTCTCAAGATGATACTCGGGGTCATGGTGCTCGAGGTAGTAGTGCTTGGGGCAGTCGTATTCAGGATAGTGGTGTTCGCGATGCTGGTGCTCGGGATACTGGTGCTGGGCATAGTGGTGCTCGGGATACTGGTGCTGG
>LJUI01000131.1 GCA_001303705.1 candidate division TA06 bacterium SM23_40 | reverse complement strand
CACATGTCCATGCGGTGATCGGACGGCTCGGGTTGGGCGGGACATAGGGAGGGGGGAGATGGAGGCGCTGCTCGAACACGTCGGCAGAAGACCCGGGGTGATTGCCTGCTTCGCGTCAGGGGAGGCGAAGCCGTTCGCCTTTCGTTCGGAGGAGAAGGATCTTTCCTCTGAGGCGGCGCGGCGCGCTGCCGTTGTACTCAGAGAGACGCTGGCCATCCTTGCGTTCGAGGGGGTGGAGTGGCTCACGATCTGCGGTAGCGAGAGAGATCTGCTCGTGCGTGTGGGAGAGACAGGGGTTATCGCCATTCTTGTCAAGCGGGGCATAGACTACCGGCGGTTCGAGGATGTTGTTGTGCCCCCTCCCGGAGTGGCTGAGGTGGGGGCCGGGCCGGCGGTCGCACTGGCCGCCGGGGCCGCTGATGTCCGCGCGGAGGGCAGGGCAGCTGCCGCCGCGCCCCGGCCGGCGACGGCGCTGCCGGAGCATCTCACGTTTTCCTCCGATCTGATGCCAGCTCTGTCGCGAGTAGTTGCGGACATCGTTGGAGGATTTTGCGAGCGGCTCGTGGAGAACGCGATCAGGGAGACGGGGCTCGATCCTGAGCAGCCGAGCGTCGCGGGCGTTGAGCAGTTCTGCGACCGGCTGGAGAGGGGTGCAAAACTTCTCTTCGGTTCGGCCAAGGCCCGGGAACTGGGGGAGAATCTCAAGAAAGCAGTCGAGGAGGCCAGGGCAGAATGTACGGGTTGACCAGCGGTGAGCAGCTCATCTACGTGACGCTGAGCAACGCCGTGAGTCTCCTGGGTGCGCTGATGCTCTGGATCGCCCTCCTCTGTCTGGGCATCGTGGCGAGGCGGTATGAGCGCGCGTTGCGCATGGGAACCGGATGGTGGTATCTGGTAGTGGCACCGATGGGCTTCCTCTTCTTCGCCGCGGTTCAGGCGTACGCGCGATTCGTACAGGGAAAGCTCTGGTTGGGTTCCCCAGAGGCGTGGACGGGAGCGGTAACCTTTTTTGCTTCATCCGTATTCTCATTGATCGGCATACTCCGCTTCTACCGAGTCGCGGCGCGCGGTGCGAGAGGGGGGATAGAGGCATGAGGATCGATATCCGGCCTGAACTCATCATGACGGCTGGCATGCTCATTCTAACCTTCTCTCTTGTGGCCTACGCGCTGGTGCTGCGCCATTTGGCGCACCTGAGTGGCCTCGTCGCCCACTGGAGGATGATGGTGGCGGCGGCCGCTGTCCTGTTACTGGCTAGTGTTGTGCGTCTCACGCAGGTAGGATTTTCGACTAGGCAAGTCGTTGCCTCTCCGCTCGATCTGGCCGCCTCCATCCACCGGTTCGGGGCTCTGGAAGCTCTGCTTATCTTCCTCTCGGGGGTCTTCTCGCTCCTCGTCGGGGGGCTGTTTCTGGGGCGTCTCTCCCGGTGACGAAAAAGAAAAAAAGTGTTGACGCGTGTAGGTTTATGTGATAATTATGTTGATGGGCAGGCGTGAGAGGAGATGCGCTAAATAGCGCACTGAAGGCATAAATCCTCTACACGCGCCATATAGGGCGCTTTGGGAGTTTGAGGCGTGGATGCCCGGAAGAGCGTTATTTGCGCGTCAGCGGACCACAAGCGCTCTTATATTATGGAGAGACGCTGATTGGGTGAGCCTGTGAGGACCGGGAGGCGATGAACGTCCAACAGACGGGAGGAGCAAGAAGGTGATCGAATACTTCTATCAGGGCGGCTGGGCGATGTACCCCCTGCTGGCGTTGGCGGTCATCGGTGTAATGTATGTCCTGGAACGCTTCTACACTATGATGATCAGGGCCAGATTGAGTCCACGCAGGTTCCTCGGCGAGCTGCGCACTGTCATGACCAACCAGGGGATCGAAGCGGCACTCGCGACCTGCGACGAGAAGCCAAGTCCCGTGGCGAAGGTTCTCAGGGCAGGACTGGAACGGCACGGACGGGGCAAGGAGCTTATCGAGGAGGCGTTATCAAATGCAGCCGCGACCGAGCTGGCGTTTCTCGATCGGGGGATGCTCGTACTTGCTGCGATCGCCAATGTAGCCCCCCTCATCGGGTTCCTCGGCACCGTCGTAGGGATGATCGTTGCGTTCAATGCGATCAAGCAGCTCGGAGAGGTTGATCCTGTCGCCGTTGCGGACGGAATCTCCATCGCACTCGTCACCACGGCAAGCGGTCTCATGGTGGCGATCCCGATCGCTCTGTTCCACGTCTTCTTCACCAATGCGATCAACCGGTATACGCGGGATATGGAAGAGGCGGCCAATGGGCTGGTCGAGACGATGATGGAGATGGAGGCGGTCGAGTGCGTCGTCCCTGAAGGGAAGGTGAAGTAATGAGGATCGGCAGCCATGAGCGGAGCGAGGCCACGATCCCGACGGCATCGATGGCAGATATCGCATTTCTGCTCATCATCTTCTTCCTGACGGCGACGATCTTCAGCATCGACAAAGGCCTGCGCATCGCGCTGCCCGAGCCGCAGGAGAAGGTGGTCATCAAGTCGGAGAACATGATAAAGATCGACATCGATGCCGAGGGGCTGGTGACGGTCGATAACGAGCCGGTAGCGCTGGAAGACATCCGGGAGGTTGTGACCGGCAAGCTTGAGGAGAGGCCTGAGGCCGTCATTACGATCAGAACCCATCCCCAGAGCGCCTATGAGAATATGATCAATGTCTTTGATGAACTGAAACTGGCCAACGCGACGCGGATCAGTTTTGCGCCGGGTCGACGCCAGAGCGAGGAAGGTGGATGATGAGACTTCCCCCGCGTCGTGGTGTCCGGGCGACGATTCCAACAGCCTCGATGGCGGATATAGCGTTTCTGCTCATCATCTTCTTCATGGTGAGCACGGTGTTCCGAACAGAGCAGGGCCTCAAGGTCTTCCTGCCTGTCGCAGAGGCGACCGAGCGGCTCCCTCGGCGCAACATCGTACATCTGTGGATCGCCGCCGACGGCCAGATATCGGTCGATGACTACACTGTGAACCCGTCGCAGGTCAGGGGAATCGTTGCACTCAAACTCACCGAGAATCCAAATCTCATTGTCTCGCTCGTGGCGGACAGGAGGACCCGCTATCGGGTCGTTTCCGAGGTGATGGATCAGCTCAGAGAGGCACTCGCGTTGCGTGTTTCGTTCACGACGAAGTTCGAACGATGATGTTTCCGCCTCTCCGTGCTGGAGGACAGGTGTGGGAGCCCCGTCCGTCTGAGTGGGGTGGAAAACGGGAAGAGGTGGAGAGGCGAGAAGGAGAGAAACGGAGGGCAGGTATCAGGTCTCAACCACCGGGAGGAAACTCTGGAGAGGAGAGGTTACCATGAGGAAAGCACTTGCCCTACTAGTGTCCCTGATGGTGCTCCTGTTGGTGTCGGCGATGGAGGACGGCGCTATTGCGGGCACTACAGGGAAGATCGCGGGAAGAGTGATCGACCGGAGTACGGGAGAACCTCTTCCATTCGCGAACATCCTCATCGCGGGAACCCAGATGGGAGCGATGACGGATACCGAAGGAAGGTACTACATCATCAACGTGACACCAGGTGTCTATGAGGTCCTTGCACGGTACATCGGGTATGTCGACCAGACGAAGACGAATGTCATCGTCAGGACCGACGAGACCGCAGACGTCGATTTCGACCTGTCTGAGACCGTGATTGGCCTCGAGACAGAGATCGTGGTCTACGGCCTGCGCCTCATCGAGCATGATGTCACGGAGACGAAACAGGTCATGACCGGCGAGGCTCTCGACGTGATGGCGATCAACACGATCGACGATGCGCTAGAGGCGCAGACGAGCTTTGTGCGCGATCCAGTGCTGGGAGAGATTCACGTCAGAGGCGGCCGCGGCGGTGAGGTCACCTACATGGTGGATGGCATCCCGGTGAAGGATCCCACAGTGGGAGGCGGTTCCGGGCTCGATCTCGGCAGGAACGCCCTGGAGGAGCTCACGGTCATCACCGGCGGGTTCGGTGCTGAGTACGGCGAGGCACAGTCGGGGATCATTAATCAGATCACCCGAGAGGGAAGCTCCCGGAGACACGAGGGCACCCTGCTGTACAAGAGCGATGATCTGTTGCTTCCCGACTTGAACAAGTTCTCGCAGAACAGTGACCGTGTCGAGTTCTCGCTCGGTGGTCCGGAGCCCATCAGCACCCTGCTTCTCCCGGCAATGGGGGTCAGGGTCCCCGGCGACGTGACCTACTTCCTCGCCGGGACGGGAGAGTGGACGGATGGCTACCTGCCCTATCCTGAGCTCCGGCAGCCGGTGTACAAGAGCTTCGGGATCCAGTACGGCGACCGCCAGAACAACGAGTATACGGGCAGCCTGAAGCTCGCGTGGAGGAATCCGAGTCAGACCAAGAAGCTGACATTCAGCTACCACCACGCGTACAAGTGGCGTCTCCCGTACCGACATGCGTTCCGATACACGCCGAGCACGACCTACCAAAGGGAGGACAACGACGGACTGACGGCGCTGTCGTGGAACCATACGCTCACGAGCGACACCTTCTATGAGGTCCGGCTGGGACGACACAGAACACAGAGTGTGAGGCTCCCCGGCGGGTTGTTGCCGTATCAGATCAATCAGTACGATGAGACGAGCGATGACCCGCTCCAGGTCGTCACGGGCCGTCCGGGGCTTGACGGAGACCAGGAACCGTATATCGACCTCATGAGGTACAACGGCATTCACGACGATGACGAGCCGTTTGTCGATCTCAACGGTAACGGCCTGTACGATACGGGTGAGCCGTTTGTCGACCTGGCCCGGTTCAACGGCGACTACGATTCGGATGAGGAGTTCAATGACTTCACCGGGAACGGTGCCTGGGACGACACTCGGGACGAGGACGGGTTTTACGACACCGGATTCGATCAGTGGGCCGTCTGGCAGGACCGTGTGACCGAGATCTGGACGGGGATCGCGCAGGTGACGAGCCAGGTCACGCGGGAACACCTCATCGTCGGCGGCGGCGAGATCCGATACTACGACGTCGAGATGCAGGAACTCCAGTATCCGTACGAGCACTTCGACCGGTCCATCGATCCGGATACCGGACCCTGGCCGGATCGTGGCGTCTTCCGTGATTTCTATGTGCGCACGCCGATCGGAGCAGCGATCTTCCTCAAGGATAAGATCGAGACAGAGGGGATGATCATCAACGCTCAGCTCCGCTACGACTTCTGGTATCCCGGTAAGCAGGTGGGCGAGTGGATCGACCCTGTCACCGGCGATACCCTGGAGACGAAGCTGCGCGGGCGGCTCAGCCCTCGTATCGGCGTGTCGTACCCGATCACGGAGAACGACAGGCTTCGCTTCAACTACGGGCACTACTCGCAGGTTCCAGAGTTCCAGTACATCTACCAGCGGGCGTCCCAGGGGGCGTCGGCATACAAGCTGTACGGGAACCCGGGGATCGACGTTGAGAAGCAGATCAGCTACGAGTTCGGTCTCGATCACAACGTCTCACCTAGGTTCAGCGTCGGGCTCACCGGTTTCTTCAAGGACTATCGCGGACTGGTCGATGCCGAGGAGGTAGGCGTCGCTCCCCGGAACGGACACGTCTTCGCGAACAAGGACTATGGGAATGCCCGAGGTCTTGAGGTGAGGCTCCGGAAGCTGCGGAGCAACTACACCTGGGCGGAGGCAAGCTACACGCTCTCCTGGGCCCAGGGGAAGAGCTCGAGTGACAGGCAGAACTACGACTACGACTACAACAACAGGCCGCTCCCGATTCGCGAGTTCCCGCTCGACTGGGATAGGCGGCACTCGCTGATGGTGAACTTCGACTTCCGCGTTCCCGATGATCAGGGCCCGGTGATCGGCGGCGTGCGGATGCCGGACCGCTGGGGTGTGAACGTGCTCTGGCAGTTCGACACCGGGCTGCCGTATACAGCGACGGACGAGGACGGAAACAGGCTATATGGCGAGACCGAAAACGCGTCGCGCATGCCGTATAACGATACGGTCGATCTCAGGGCCAACAAGGACTTCACCTTCGGACCCGTCGACTATGGATTCGTCGTGGACGTGAGGAACGTCTTCAACCGGCGGAACGTGCTCACCGTCCACACCGATACGGGGACCCCCGAGGGGGATGGGACGCCGCGCGACATGGACCCGCAGAACTGGGGGCCTGGCAGGCAGGTCTGGGCTGGCGTAGAGCTGGAGTGGTAGAAGCCCCGGGGGCTGCTGCCAGCTCTGGTTTGGATCACAAGAGACAAGACCGATCCCGGGAGGGAGACTTCCGGGATCGGCTGAGGCACTTGTAGAGGGAGTGTACGGAAGCCGTCTGTCCTTCGGAATGGAGGTGTACGGCGTGAGTAGAGCAGCATTTTCCTCTCTGTTGCTCCTCCCTGTCGTAGTGACCGCAGCGGTGATCAGCCCGGTCACAGGAGCGCCGCTCAAGAGGCCCGGCCTGGAGAGATCTGCGATGTCGTCGATGCTCCAGGACCCGAACACCCTGCGGATCGACCACGATGTGGGCGAGCTCTGGCTCACCGTGACCAATTGGGGCTTTTTCGGCTCCGAGAACAACTTCAACTACTCTTCGTGCATCTTCCCTGCCTACTCTAACACCAAGTATCTATTCTGGGGTGGATTGTGGATCGGATCGATCAACGAGGCGGGAGATACCCTCGTATCGACGGGATGCGAGGGGTGGGCCGGTCCTCACTATGAGTTCTATCCGGGCCCCCTCGATGGGATCGACGACTGGAAGGACGTGATTAGTGAGCGGTCGATCCGCCTGACATCGCCTCACTACGACACGGCGGCGATCTCTGAGCAAGATTTCATCGCCTACTACAGCGACACGGGTACGGCCGCCACGTGGCCCGCATACGTGGGACCGGACCACGAGCCCCTGGGGCTCGAGATCACCCAGCGGAGCTATGCCTGGAGCTACTCCTATTCCCGGGACTTCATCATCTTCGACTTCTGGCTGAAGAACATCGGAGGCGACACGCTGCGGGCCCTGTACATGGGGCTGTACCTCGATGCGGACTGTGGCCACTTCGGAGATGAATGGACCTATCCCCTGGCCCAGGATGATGTGACGGGGTTCCGCCGGTGGCGCGATCTGAGCGATACGCTGTGGCCGGATGGGACGACGTTCTACTCACAACTGAACCCGGGTGGCATCGATGTGGGCGGCGAGGGGAAGACCCAGTCGCCCGCCGAGATGATCAATGTCGCGTGGATCGCGGATGCCTCGGGGTTCTCGAATCCTGATAACTGGCCGACG